>CAJWIB010000031.1 GCA_913041095.1 uncultured Rhodospirillaceae bacterium
CCCAAAAAAGCTACCGCCGGGGCGAATGCCAAGCCTAAGGATCTGGGAGATAGCGGCATCCTGCATTATTTAACCCAGCCCCTCGACCGTCCGGAGGCGCTTGCAGGCGCAACCTATAAGGTGCAATGGCCGGAAAGCGATCATGCGCTTTATATCACAGTTAATGACGTCATTCAGGATGGCAGGCGGCGGCCTTTCGAAGTTTTCATCAATTCAAAAAACACCGAACATTTTGCCTGGTCAGTGGCGCTGACACGTATGATATCCGCGGTCTTCCGGCGTGGTGGTGACGTTTCCTTTGTGGTTGAAGAACTTAAAGCCGTCTTTGACCCGCGCGGTGGCCAGTGGGTAAAAGGTCGTTACGTGCCGTCACTGCTGGCAGCAATTGGTGAAGTGTTGGAAGAACATATGATCGCGATCGGCTTTATGAAAACTCCAGGTTCATTGGAGGAAGACAATATCGCCAAACCTCAAGTGGTCAATTTGACAGCGGGGCAAGATTCACCGGAGACCCCTGAACGGGCTGCTGATAATCGTTTTTGCCAATGTCCGAGATGCGGCCAGGCCAGCCTGATTCACCAAGAAGGCTGCGACACCTGTACTAGCTGCACCTATTCAAAATGTGGCTAGTTTGATGGCGATAAAAAACGCCGGCCAAATAGGCCAGCGCTTTTTAGCGATAATTTACCTGTTAATTAATCTCTTTTTTCCGGAGCTGGATCACCTGAAATTAGATTCTCGACGATGATTTGCGCTTTTGTACTACCGCCTTCTTTACTAGTACCGCCTTCAGTCGCCGCGGTGATCCAGGCTTTTACTGCATCAACATCAATTTCGGTTTTTTTCATCACCTCAATCATGATGGCTTCCAACTCAATAATGTGAGCAGCGATATCATCTAATTGATCGTAATGTCCTTCAACACCTTCGCCAATTGCGACGAGATCTTTTTGTAATTGTTTTATACTTTTTTCTACTTCTTTAATTTGATCAAAGAATATTTTGTCCTCCTGATTAGAATTTCTATTCAAACCATACACTGTGGAACCAAGGTTACGCTCTACCCCAGAGCTATTAAGCAACATTCAATAAGCTTAGTTAAACCCAGAAAACTCTTCAACTGAATCAACAAACTAACTCATATTATAGCAGTTTTTATAAAACAGTCACTGGGTAACTCTGGTTCACCATTTATCTGAACTGTCTAGCCCCCTATTTATGTACCATTTTGCAGTAGAGTTTCTGGCACCGGTGGTCTCATGTTTAGTGACTGATGAGGCCGGATGTGATTGTACTGTTTGAGCCAGGTATTGAAGGACTTGGTCCATGCGCATCGGCTCGAAGGGGTTTCCGCGCCCATCGACCCCCGGTGGGGCTGGAACTACACCGCAAAGGGTTTTGTCGATCAGGCGAGCTGCGTCGACGAGCAGATATCCACGCTCATACAAACCGGTGGAACCATCGGACGGCTCTCTCGTGGGCTGCTAGCGAATGAGCGGTCTAGCCGCAACGCAAATAGAGAAGAATGATGGCTTAGAGGGATCATGAGCCGTAGTTCATAGCAACGATTTTTCTCGTCAGTTCGACCTTTGACAGCGGAAGTTCACGCCAACTCTACAGCTTCGACCAGCATCCCTTCGTTCACATCAATATACCATTGCGTGGTTTGCATTGAAGAATTTCTTGATGAATTGAATTTAGGAGATGGACCCATTAAGGGAAACTTTAGCAAGGGTATAAACAAACTGATTTACCACGAAGACCCTGAAGATCGTTGGTATCAAATGTGTACTCCAGAAATCAACTTTAGAACAGTTCAGGATGCAAAAGTTTGTGGATTAGTAAGAAGCAATTTCCTTTGATTCCGGTTGTCGCAGAGTCAATAAGGTGATTAAAAATCTATGGATTTTTCGTTAGAGATAGCCCACCAATTAATCGTTAATTTCTCTTTTATTTTGCAACGTTAAACTATTTACCTGCGAAAGGTTAACATTCAGCAAAAATGCTTGAAATTTCTGCTAACATTGGTGAAATTCCATGGGTCTGTATTAATTGAGACTATTGTTAACCAATGATGGGAAAAAATGATATCAGTCAAACGGAATAATTATTAGAATAGAAAGTTTTCTAGCATGGCATTGTTTGGAGATAAAAATACTAACCCGCCAAAAATCGTTAATCCCATCGATCCCAAATGGGCCAAGGCACCATCTGGCGGCTTCAATAAATTGCTCTCGTTCGACCCTGAAAGTGTAAATATTAGAGACGTTGGCGGGGTTTATATTACTTGGCATGGTATAGAACAATCAGATTGAAAGTGTGATTTATGAGCACCTTTTTAGGCATGGTGCCAACACTGCTCCTGATCGCAGTTATTGCCACAGCGATTGTCTTGTTTGCTGGCATTATCAGCATGGCGAACGACAAAAAATATTCGCCAAGATTCCGCAATAAGATGATGCGGGTGCGGGTTATTCTGCAAGGTATTGTTATCGTTTTATTTCTAATTATGATATTTTCTTCAACTCTGGCCCTTGGATCGGGATGAATCATTGGTGAAACTCGATAAAATTTACACCACCGGCGGCGACCTGGGAGAGACCTCGCTCAGCGATGGTAGCCGGGTTACCAAGCATGAAATACGGATTGCGGCCTTCGGCACAGTAGACGAAGCAAATGCCCATATCGGTGTCGCCCGATTACTCACTACCGAAGACGTTGATGCCATACTCGAACGCCTGCAAAATGATCTGTTTGATTTGGGTGCTGATCTGGCAAGACCGTCGGCAGGGCAAGAGCAAGAAAATGATCTGCGAATCGTGCAAAATCAAATTGATCGCCTAGAGCAAGAAATTGACGAAATGAACGATATCTTGGCCCCGCTGACTTCCTTCGTATTACCCGGTGGCTGTGCCTGCGCTGCCCATCTCCATGTCGCCAGAACCGTAATCCGGCGGGCCGAAAGATTGGTGTGCGAACTAGCCCAAGAGACTGAAATAAATCAGCTATCTCTGATCTATTTAAATAGGCTATCCGATCATTTATTCGTCCTGGCACGCCATCTAAATGACAATGGCGCCGCCGACGTGCTATGGGAGCCCGGTAAAAATCACTGACATCCGGTGACTTAGTTTAACCTATTTTAACCTGTGTTATTGACAGAGCATTGGTGAATTCATATGTTTTGCTTTAAATCGGAATTCAAATACTGATTTATTTTATTCTGTGGTCAATTTCATAGGAAATCGTATGAAAGTCCTTGTCGCGATTAAACGCGTAATTGATTATAACGTAAAAATTCGGGTTAAATCTGATGAGTCTGGCGTTGAGACAACCAACGTCAAAATGTCGATGAACCCGTTTGATGAAATTGCCGTCGAAGAAGGCGTCCGCCTCAGAGAAGGTGGCGATGCCGAAGAGCTAATCGCAGTTTCGATTGGCCCCAAACAAACCCAGGAGACCATCCGCACCGCCTTGGCGATGGGTGCCGACCGCGGCATTCATGTTGAGACAAATGATGATGTTGAACCTCTCGCCGTTGCCAAGCTCCTGAAAGCCATCATCGAAAAAGAAAATCCGGATTTAGTGATCCTCGGCAAACAGGCGATTGATGATGACAGCAACCAAACAGGTCAGATGTTGGCGGCTCTAATGGGATGGTCTCAAGGTACTTTCGCCTCTGAACTCAAGATTAGCGATGGTAAAGCCAATGTAACGCGTGAGATTGATGGTGGACTTGAAACCATTCAGATTAATATGCCGGCAGTTGTAACCACTGATTTACGTCTCAATACGCCGCGTTATGCTTCTTTGCCGAACATTATGAAAGCTAAGAAAAAGCCGATCGATGAGTTTTCGCCGGCTGACCTCGGGGTTGATATTTCAGCCCGGCTAACGACATTAAAAGTAACCGAACCATCATCTCGGGATGCCGGTGTTATTGTCGAAGATGTTGCCGAATTGGTCGACAAACTGAAAAACGAGGCCAAGGTCATATAGAGGAGACGCAAAATGACAGTTCTGGTTATAGCTGATCACGATAATGCGGCCCTCAAAGGGGCAACATTTAACACTGTCACCGCAGCTCAAGAGCTTGGTGATGTGACAATCTTAGTGGCCGGTAGCGATTGTGGTGCAGTCGCTGATGAAGCCGCCAAACTTACTGGCATCAATAAAGTGCTGGTTGCCGATGATGCGCAATATGCCAATCCGCTGGCGGAAGTATTTGCGCCTTTAGTCATTGGCATGGCCGGTGACTACACGCATATTCTGGCATCGGCAACGACGTTCGGTAAAAACTTATTGCCAAGGGTAGCTGCCTTAATGGATGTCCAGCAGATATCTGAAATTACCGCCATTCAAGATGCTGACATCTTTGAGCGACCGATCTATGCTGGTAACGCCATCGCCACGGTTCAGTCGAACGACGCCACGAAGCTTATAACTGTCCGAGCAACGGCGTTTGAAGCTGCTGTTGCTGGCGATAATGCCGCCGAGATTACGGCTGTTGATGCCTCTGAAAACCCCAGACTTTCTGAATTTGTCAACACCGAGCTAACCAAGTCGGATCGTCCTGAATTGACGGCAGCGCGGGTCATTATCTCCGGCGGCCGGGGCATGCAGGGTGGCGAACATTTTGCCATGCTGGAAAAAGTCGCTGATATCCTGGGTGCTGCAGTTGGCGCCTCCCGGGCGGCGGTTGATTCTGGCTTCGTCTCTAACGACTATCAAGTTGGCCAGACCGGCAAAATTGTTGCCCCGGAGCTATATATCGCGGTTGGTATTTCGGGTGCCATTCAGCACTTGGCTGGCATGAAAGATAGTAAAGTCATTGTCGCTATTAACAAAGATGAAGAAGCCCCTATTTTCCAGGTTGCGGATTATGGTCTAGTTGGAGACCTTTTTAAAGCAGTCCCTGAACTGGAAGTTGAACTCGAAAAATAAGAGAATAAATAAAATTAACAATATTGATAAGGATAAGTGGTCAAATATGAGCAACAAAATAAAGAATATCGGTGTTATTGGCGCAGGCCAAATGGGTATTGGTATTGCTCATGTCTGTGCCGCCTCCAACTATGATGTAAAACTCGTTGATATTGATGACGCTGCTGTGGCAAGAGCGACTGGTGAAATTGATAAAAATTTAAGCCGTTTAGTCTCGCGTGGCAAAATATCTGATGCCGATAAAAAGGCGGCGATGGCTAAAATTTCAACCGACACAACTTTTGATTCGTTAGGTGATTGCGATCTGGTTATCGAAGCGGCAACCGAGAATGAAGAAATAAAAAAAACAATCTACGCTCAAGTTTGTCCCATTTTAAAAGAAGACGCTATCCTATCGACCAACACGTCTTCCATTTCTATTACACGATTAGCCGCCCAAACTGACCGGCCGGGCCGCTTTATGGGTATCCACTTTATGAACCCGGCGCCGTTGATGGAATTGATTGAACTTATTAACGGCATCGCCACCGAACCTGAAACCTTTGAAACGATTCGCAAATTTACGTCTAATCTTGGAAAAACCCCGGTCAGTGCCGAAGATTTCCCGGCCTTTATCG
Organism: uncultured Rhodospirillaceae bacterium; assembly: GCA_913041095.1. Lineage (GTDB taxonomy): Bacteria > Pseudomonadota > Alphaproteobacteria > Rhodospirillales > UBA2165 > TMED23. The sequence continues at coordinate 5,562 of CAJWIB010000031.1, forward strand.
TAAATCGGATATTGCTGCCGATGATAAATGAGGCTGTTTATACCCTCTATGAAGGCGTCGGCTCGGTTGATGCGATTGATACAGCAATGAAGCTTGGTGCTCACCATCCCATGGGCCCCTTGGAACTCGCTGATTTTATCGGCTTGGACACCTGTCTATCGGTGATGCAAGTGCTCCATGAGGGCTTGGCCGATACCAAGTATCGCCCCTGTCCGCTGCTGGTTAAATATGTCGAGGCCGGTTGGCTCGGCCGTAAATCAAACCGGGGTTTTTACGATTATTCCGGCGACACACCTCAAGCAACTAGATAATTAAATCACAAGTTAGTGCAGATCCGCCCGCAATTGCTGGCGAAGTACGTCGATTGGCATCATCTTGCCTTCAACGTCCAAATGCCAGAACGTCCAGCCGTTACAGGCTGGCGCATCCTGCACCAAGGCACCAACCCGGTGGATTGAGCCCCGATGATCCGAGCTGATAATCGAGCCATCAGCGCGTACTTTGGCAGTGTGACGTTTACGGGTGTCACACAACACAGTACCAGGCTCCAATAGCCCTCGTTCTACCAGCCAGCCAAATGGGATACGTGGTTCTTTCTTTTTAGAAGGCGTTGTCACCAAACTTTCGTCTGCCGGGCTTGTAATCTGGGAGATTCGTTTTTTTGCCACCGTCAGGTAATCTTTATCCCGCTCGACACCAATATAATTCCGGCCGAGCTTTTTGGCGACGGCACCGGTCGTGCCAGTACCAAAGAATGGGTCCAGCACCACATCACCCGGCTCTGTCGAAGACAGAATCACCCGGTGGAGCAGCGATTCGGGCTTCTGTGTTGGATGCGCTTTTTTTCCATCTTTTTCATTTTTAATGCGCTCACCACCATTACAGATTGGCAACAGCCAATCGGAGCGCATCTGAACGTCTTCATTCAAGGCTTTCATGGCTTCATAGTTGAAGCGATACTTGGCGCCTTTACCTTTAGAGCACCAGATCAACGTCTCATGTGCATTGGTGAAGCGCTTACCGCGAAAATTCGGCATCGGATTGGTTTTACGCCAGATTACATCATTGAGCATCCAAAAACCCATATCCTGGAGCGCCGTACCAATGCGAAAAATATTGTGGTAGCTGCCGATCACCCAGAGCGTGCCGGTCTCCTTGAGCACTCGTCGTGCTTCAGTGAGCCAGGAACGGGAAAATTTATCGTAAACGGCAAAGCTTTCGAACTGATCCCATTCGTCGTCAACCGCGTCGACTTTGGAATTGTTAGGACGCAGCAACTCTCCCTCTAACTGAAGATTATAAGGGGGGTCTGCAAAAATGATGTCAACCGATGCACTCGGGAGGGTCTTCATCATCTCGACGCTATCGCCTTCGAGAATCTGATTCAATTTTAACTTTTTGTGGCCTGCCATAACCGGTGCATACTGAGTCCTTGGCGATTCACCGTCAAGAACTATTTGAAATCAATGGTTTAGGGGGGACTTAGCAGTGATCACAAACTACAATATGTGGGAGTCAAGAATCTTCGCGCGACAAGATGTTGATTATCGGTTTGTAACTTTTTCGATGATGTTCGGTGATGTCGAGCCGTTCCAGGCCTGCTTGATGCGCTTTGGTACCATAGCCCATATTATTTTCCCACGCATATCCGGGGTGCGATTCGCTAAGCTTGGTCATTATGCGATCGCGTGTAACCTTGGCGAAGATCGACGCTGCGGCAATGGAAAGTGAGCGCGAATCCCCTTTGACAATGGCCTCAGCTGGACAGAAAATAAGCGGTACTTTGTTGCCATCGACCAAGGCAAATTCAGGTGGACTGGAAAGACTTTCAACCGCGCGCGCCATCGCCAGAAAAGTTGCCTGCAAAATATTAACAGTATCAATCTCCTCGACACTGGCGATACCGACACCGCATTCAACGCTTTGCTGGAGCGCTTCAAATAGAGCATAACGTTTGGGCGCGGTGAGCTTTTTTGAATCTTCTAGTCCGGTCAGCAGCGCGCCGCTCATATTTTCTCGATCAAGAATAACTGCCGCCGCGACAACCGGCCCGGCCCAAGAGCCTCGCCCCGCTTCATCTATCCCGGCGATACGGCTGATGCCCTTTTCAACCAAGCGATTTTCGTATTCAAAGTCCGGCAAAGTTCACCCCAAATCTCAGCCCTCCGGGAATATATGCCTACCATCCAAGTCGAGATTCAATTCAAATGTTCTGATCACAGCCGCAACCGGCAAGTCACCATAGAGATGCGGGAACAACACATCATTACGGGAGGGTTCCCATTTGAGTGCGTCACCGAGCGCAGTTGGATCAACTTCGAGTAATACCAACCGATCCTGACCAGCGCGATGCTTGGCCACACTTTCGATCACCTGAGCACCACTTGAAAAATGGATAAATCCGTCGGCTTGATCTTGTGAGGAGCCGTTATAGCTGCCGCTAGTTTGGGCCAATGCCCATTCATCCGCCCGGCAGATGTGGTAGATCGGCCCCGCTGGCATTTAAGTTAAGCCGACAGTCTGGTTTTGAGCGCCTTCAGATAGCGCAAATCCATTTGCTCGAACTCACCTTGTTCCAAATCGTCTTCATATTCTTCGAGCTCGGATTTGGTAGCATCAGAAATTTCCAGCCCACGAATGGCCGCGATCAGGCTCGAAGCTTCTGCTCTTTCTTCTGCGCTGAGTGGATTTAAATCGCTATCATCATCGTCGTCGTTAGATTGCTCAGCTTCGCCTTCATCTTCGTCATCATCGCTATGATCTGATTCTGTCGACGCATCACCTTGAGACATCAGCAAATCATCCCAGGTGACACCGGCAACTGTCATCTTGGCATTAATATCGCGGGCCGCCGCTAAAACGTCAGCCTCATCTTCGCTGTTAAGCTTTTCCAGCAAAGCAATAAAATCGTCTCTTTCTAACTTTGTTCTCATTGATGTTCTCCAACGGGTCTTAGAGCATGACGACTCCTGAAAAACAAGACTGAATTATTTGACCTTGCGCTTAGAATAAACCCATTTGATCACCTAGCGCCAGTGGTGCTTCGAACTGCGAACAATTAAGATCAAGTATGCGTTCGGGAAGTCCGAGCTTTTTTTGCGCAAGGTGAAAACGTCGTTGAATTATCTCGGCGTAAGGTCCCTCCCCGGTGAACCGTTGACCAAACTCCGAATCATTCAATTTTCCTGAACGGCATTGCCGGATCAGGCTAAGAACATGGCGGGCGCGATCAGGATAGTGCGCCTCAAGCCAATCAGTGAACACTAGTTTTAACTCATAAGGCAAGCGTAGCAACAGATAAGCTGCCTGCACGGCACCAGCTTCAGCGCAGACTGCTAATATTTTCTCAATTTCCGGGTCGTTGAGCCCGGGAATCATCGGTGATACCAAAACACCGGTCGGCACGCCGGCGTCGTTAAGCGCATGCATGGTTTTAAGGCGTCGCTCCGGCGTTGCCGCGCGCGGTTCCATCTTACGGGCGAGATCGCGATCCAGTGTCGTCACCGAAATCATGATATGAACCAGATTACGCTCGGCCACTGAGGTTAAGATATCAAGGTCGCGCAAAATACCGGCTGACTTGGTGATGATCGAAAACGGATGATTGAAAGCGTTCAACACTTCGAGGATCGAGCGGGTAATCATGAGCTCCCGCTCAGCCGGTTGATAGCAATCCGTATTGACGCCTAAGGCCATCGGCGCCGGTGTGTATTTTGGTTTCCGCAGTTCTTTCTCTAACAGCGCGGCAGCGTATTCTTTAAAAAATATTCTGGTCTCAAAATCAAGTCCAGGTGACAAATCCAGAAATGCGTGCGACGGTCGTGCAAAGCAATAGACACACCCATGCTCACAACCACGATACGGATTGATCGAGCGATCAAATGGAATATCGGGTGATTGATTGCGGGTAATGACACTGCGGGCTGCATCCGGTCTGATTTTGGTTTGCAACTTATGCGCCAAATCGCTTTCATTCTCGGCAGCCCACCAACCGTCGTCAACCGCAATACGTGCCGTCTGTTCGAAACGGCCCGCCGGATTACCGACAGCACCTCGACCTTTTTGCAATTGATCTGATAACATGTCCATAACGAGCTTATAACACATAGAAAGTTAATAGGAACATAACAAGAACATACATATTTGTTATCACAATTGCAATGGCCCCTTTACGACAAGCCCAGTATAGTCCCACCATGCTGAGTATTATTATCCCAACATTAAATGCAGCAGCGGCTATTGAGCGGACTTTAACGGCGCTTGGGACGCCCGAAATAGCGACACAGATTATTGTTAGCGATGGCGGCTCAACGGATGAAACACGATCAATTGCTGAACGGTATGGGGCGACGGTTATTAACGCGCCAAAAGGCCGCGGTTCCCAATTGGCTGCCGGGGCGGACAGGGCAACACATCCCTGGTTGTTATTTCTCCATGCCGATACGCTATTGGACGCAGCGTGGCCGCAGACATTCATAGCGTTTGTTGCCAGCCCTATGACACCTCCTCGCGCCGGTGTTTTTAAATTTACCTTGGACGATCCGGCCCCGGCAGCCCGCCGGCTTGAAAAAATTGTTGTGTGGCGATGCCGCTTGTTGGGCTTGCCTTATGGCGACCAGGGTTTGTTGATCTCGCGCCAGCATTATGATCAGATTGGCACCTTTAAAGGCTTACCCCTATTTGAAGATGTTGAGATTGTCCGGCGCATCGGTCGGCACAATATTGAATATCTTGAACTTCCAGCCATCACCTCTGCCGTCCGTTATCAAAAATCCGGTTATGTCTTGCGTACTTTGAGGAATGCAACCTGCCTGTCGCTCTATTTTGCCGGACTCTCGCCAAAGCTAATCGGACGCCTCTATCAATGAGCTTAACCCAGCATCTCGTTATTTTTACCAAAGCGCCGCGTCTTGGCACGGTCAAAAGCCGGTTGGCTGTTGATGTTGGTGAGGTTGAGGCACGCCGTATCTATCTTCAAATGGCGGAACAAACCATCCGGCCGCTAAGCCGTGATGCCCGCTGGCAATCTTACCTGGCCATTACGCCGGACAATGATGCACTGGCGGGTTTTGGCTGGTCGTCACCTGAACTCGCTCGGTTGCCACAGGGCCGCGGCAACCTTGGTGAGCGATTAGGCCGTATCCACCGCGATCTTGCACCGGGCCCGGTTATTTTTATCGGCACTGATCTGCCGGACATTGACACCGAGCGGATGGGCCGCGCTTTCAAAGCTCTGGGTGACCATGACGCTGTGATCGGTCCAGCTGAAGACGGCGGCTATTGGCTTATTGGTTTTAAAAGACGGCCCAGGATTCTCGACGTTTTTAACAATATTAGATGGTCGAGTGAGCATACCAGGTCAGATACCATCCGCAACATTGAAGCCAAAGTTCACCACCCCCGTATAAAACTGCTCGAACAATTGGACGATATCGACGATATTGCGAGTTATCAGAAAGCCCAAAAAATATACCTCGGGAATTAACATGACTGAAACAGATTTACCCAATGGCCCGCTTACCGGTATCCGCGTGATTGACCTAACCCGCATTTTAGCCGGCCCAATCTGCACCATGAATTTAGGTGATATGGGCGCCGAGATTATCAAGATCGAACGGCCTGGCAAAGGTGATGATACGCGTGATTGGGGCCCTCCCTTTGTTGAGGGGCAAGCCGCTTATTTCCTATGTGCCAATCGCAGTAAAAAAAGCGTCACCCTTGATCTGAAAAATGAGCAGGGAAAGGACATATTGCGCCAGCTGATTGCAAAATCAGATGTTGTAGTCGACAATTTCAAAACCGGCACGATGGAAAAATGGGGTTTCACTGAAGAATGGTTTAAGGATCAGGCGCCTCATGTCGTCCAGTGCCAGATCACTGGCTATGGAGATAAGGGACCCAAGGCCGGATTGCCCGGTTATGATTTTATCTTGCAGGCCGAGAGCGGGCTGATGAGCATCACCGGCAATATTGATTGCGGTCCGGCAAAATATGGCGTTGCTATAGTTGACGTCTGCACTGGTCAAAATGCCGCAATGTGTATCCTGGCCGCACTCAATGCCCGCCATACCACCGGCAAAGGCCAACGTATCGAACTTTCACTGTTCAATACCAGCCTCGCCATGCTGGTGAATATTGGCTCGAGCTATCTCGCTAACGGTGAACGACCTGGTCGCTTCGGCAATGCCCATGCGAGCATCGTGCCCTATCGGGATTTTTCGACCAAAGACGGCGACATTGTTATTGCTGTTGGCAACGATACCCAATTTTCCCGCCTCGCCGAAGCTTTAGGCCACCCCGAATGGGCCACGGATGAAGATTTCAGAACTAACGCCCAACGGGTCGAAAATCGTGTTGCCCTGGAACTTTACATCAATGAAGGTTTGGCCAGAAAATCCGCTGATGAGTGGATTAAATCGTTCGAAGCAGACGGCATCCCGTGCAGCAAAATCAATGCCGCCGATGAAGCCATCGAATGCGCGCAGGCTCAGGCTCACGATATGGTCGTAGAGCTTGATCATCCGACCATCGGCAGCCTAAGGATGCTGGGTGTTCCCTATACTTTCTCTGAGACCCCGGCAAAAGCTGGTCAGGCACCGCCGCTCCTCGGCGCTGATACGGAAGATGTCTTATCTGAACTGTTAAATATCGATGCGGAAAAACTAGCTGAATTGCGCATTAAAAATATTATTTAATAATAAACAATGACGTATCGATATCAAAGTGGCTGTCGAAGCTTCCATTGACGCTTACAATCAACGCCAAGACGAGGACGATTTTCAAAACTTTTAGCAGCTTTACGATAGGCTTTTTTAAGCTTAAAAAGCTGCATCGGAATCAAATCATAATCAGTACAACAAAATTCAATTAGCACCATTAAGGGGTAACACATGGCTGGAATTAACCTGGGCACCGTAGATGAAATTGGCTTGGCGATTATCGGCTGCGGTACGATTGGCCGCATTCGCGCCAAATATGCCCGAGAATATCCGGGTGTAAAATGGCTTGGCCTATGTGATATTAATGATGATCTTGGCAAGCAGCTCGCCGAGGACACCAATGCCGATTTTTTTACCAATGATTTCAGCGAATTGATTAAACGGCCGGAAGTTAACGCGGTCATGATCATCACAGATGAAAACAAACACACCGAGCCGACTTTGCTGGCAGTTGAACAAGGCCACAAACTGTTTATCGAAAAACCACTGGCGACGGAAGCCCGCGAATCGATGCAGATCTTAAATGCAATTACCGATGGCGGCCTCGACGCCTGTGTTGGTTACACCCAGCGTTTCCGCCGCCGCTTCCTGACAGTTAAGGAGCGTCTTCAAAACGGTCAGATCGGGGATGTGCATACCGTGACGACGCGGGCTTTTATGAACCGTATGGTGCCGATTGCCACCATTGCTAAAACCAATGCGCGTCATAATCTGACGCCGATGGTGGTCTCCGGCACTCACTCGCTCGATATGTCGATGTGGCTGATGGAAGGCAAGAAGCCGGTTTCCGTCTATGCGAAGTCGGTCGACAAAGTTCTTAACGAGTGGGGCACCAAGGATTCGACCTTCGGCATCTTTACCATGGATGACGGCACCATCTTTTCAATGAATATCTGCTGGGCCTTACCAGAAGTGTGGCCGGGCACGGTCTATGGCCTTGAGATCGGCATCGTCGGCACCGAAGGTATCATTGATATTGAAGACACCCACCGCGATCTCGTGCTGGCCACTAATCATAATCTGCCGGGCGGTTATATCTCCGGCGGCTACGAGGCTCCCGAACGCCATGTCGACTTTTTAACCAGCTACCCGCCGGGTGATCTCTGGAACGATCAACTTTATGGTCCGATGCGGGAAGAAACCATTGGTTGGTTCACTCGTATTATGATGGGCACACCCACGCCGCACGCTACGGCTGCTGAGGGGCATTCGAACCTCCTCTGCACGATGGCGATGGATTTGTCGGCCAAACGCGGTGCCGAAGTCGAACTGCCGATCGATCCCGAGGAGTTTTATAAGTAAAGAATTGTGGGCACATGTATTTGTTACACGTTATATTTTAATTAATAATTCATATTATAATTAAGGGGCTGACCCATCTAACTAGTTCAAATATAGTTTAACCCATTAGGAAACCTCGGCGAGACGCTGCTCGAGTTCGGTGACGTTGGGCACTTCGGTATAATCTTCGCTTAGATTTCCTGAACCGGCGGGACTCTTACAAGTGAAAAAGCGGCAAGGACTTTCGAGGAGCCGTATGCCGTGGACGGTGTTACGCGGGATGTGAACGAGATCTCCAGGACCAACGGTAACGGTTTCGTCGTCCAGCAAATGGGCGAGGCGACCCTCAAGCATGTAGATCCACTGCTCATCATTGGGGTGGGAGTGCGGCGGCGGTGCTTCGCCGGCCTCGTAGGTTACAATGCCAACTTTAATGAACTCGCCCCCGAATTGCATCATCATGACATTCGGGTTCACAACATCTGGGGTCGCCTGCATGTCTTGAGCCTTGTAGAACGGCATTGACTACCCTCCTCTTCCATATTCACCTTTGATCTTCGTTGGATCAAGATCCAATCGTGTAGAATTTGATCCTAATCTAACCCGGCATATCCAGGATGAACTATGACATCAGATTAGGTCAATTCGGCTTTCCCAACAAGGCTGACCACCGGCGCTTTAAACCGCGCC
>CAJWIB010000032.1 GCA_913041095.1 uncultured Rhodospirillaceae bacterium
ACATTGTCGGCTGGGAAGTGTTTGGGGGGGCACGAGTGAAAAGTCTTTACCAAGCAACGTAGGTACTATTAGACGTAAGTACTATTATCTGTAACAGCTTACGGTGTTTCAATTGAATCAAAATTCTCCAGGAGAGCCAAATGATCGCTATCAATGATTTACAGATGTTTGCAGCTTCACTCGAGGAGCGAGGTCTGTTGCACCGGATCAAGGCGCCAGTCGACCGGGACCTGGAACTGGCGCATGTGGCAGTGATGGGTGAACGCGCCAAGGGTCCGGCCCTGATTTTCGATAACGTCATCGGTTTCGACATCCCGATATTGATCAGCGCCTTTACTTCGCCGTCACGCATGGCGGTGGCGCTGGGTATGGAGCCGGGACCGTCGATGCCGGAATTGAGCCGACTTTGGATGGAACGGACAACCGCTGGGCTGATACCGCCGGTCACGGTAAACAACGCGATGGTCGCCAAAAACCAACTGACCGGCGATGATGTGGATGTAAACCATTTCCCGGCGCCGCAACTTTATCCCAAGGATGGCGGACGTTTCTTCGGCACCACCGCTTATTTAGTTTGTCGCGATCCTGAAACGGGCTGGGTTAATCTCGGCACCTACCGCATGCAAATTCTGGAACCCAACCGGGTGGGGGTTCAATTCCTACAAGGAAAGGACGCCGATCATATTTTGAAAAAATATAAAGCCCGCGGCGAGAAGATGCCGGCGGCAGCGGTGCTCGGTGGCGACCCCCTGTTGTTCCTGGCCTCAGCCACTTTCATTGGAACTGGTATCAGCGAATTAGACATCGTCGGCGCTTTGCGGCAGAAGCCAGTCGAGGTCTGGCAATCCGATCTTACTGGGTTGCCCCTACCGGCCGGCGCTGAGATCGTGTTGGAAGGACATATCGATCCCGACGATCCGTGCCACGAAGGACCACTGGGCGAATATACCGGCTACTACACCCATGACCATTGGAGTAAGCCGGCCCTTAAAATCCAACGCATTCTGCATCGGGACCAGCCGTTATTTTGGTCCTGCACAGTAGGCAAACCGGTCAATGATATCCATATGCTGCAATGTCTAAGCCGCACTGGCGGCATCTGGCACGATTTGGAAACCATGAAGATCCCGGGTATCGAAAGCGTCTATGTGCCTCCCGAAGCCTGCGGCTGGTTCTGGACCATCGTCTCGATCCGCCAGATGTATCCGGGTCACGCCAACCAGGTGGGTAATGCGGTGTTGGCTTCCTCGGGAGGTCATCACGCCACCAAAGGGGTTATTGTGGTTGACCACGATATCGCCGCCGATGATTTATCTGGTGTTTGGTGGGCTCTGTCGACCCGCTTCGATCCAAGCCGATCACTAACCTTGGATCAGGGCCGGGCGACCAAGTTGGACCCCAGCCTGCCTTACGGCGACCGCCATATCACAGGTCGCATGATCATTAACGCCTGCATCCCCTACGAATGGGAGGAAAAGCCGGAGCAAGTCGAGTTGGATGCTGAGATGGTCGCCAAGGTCAAAGCAAGATGGGCGGATTTCGATATGCCCGACATCGATCCAAACCGTATCATGGGCATCTGATAGAGGATACATTTCAAAAGGAATAATTTGAGATTGGAAAGTATTTGCCGAGTCGAGTTGATTTTGCGGCCGAGAAAGGCGAAATTAATCTTTTCAAGCTGGCTTTAAACTGAACCTACACCGCGCGAAAAATCTAATCCATCGTATTGGGCAGATAGATTGATATTTGGGGGAAGGCAATCAGCAGGGCGACAACGATCAGTTCGCAAAACAGGAACCAGGTCACACCTTTAAATATGGTTTCTAGCTCTATGGATTTACCAACAACGCTCTTGATGACATAGACGTTGAAACCTACTGGCGGCGTCAACAGCCCGATCTCCAAATACTTAACCACCAGGACGCCGAACCATATGAGGTCGAGTTGCAGCGCCTCAAACATCGGGAGCAAGACAGGCAGTGTGATCAGCAAAATACCCAGGGGATCCAGGAACATGCCGAGCAGCAGGTAAATAAGAGAAGCACCGATCACCAAAAGCAGTGGATCAAGAGCCCAGTCACCGATCAATTGGCCCAGATAGACCGGCATGCCGGTCAGAGCCAGAAATTTGGTCAACATGACGGCGCCGACGGCAACAAAGAAAATCCGCGCTGTGCTGGTTACCGCTTCTAATACGCTGCTCCAGATGACCGTCAAATTCATACGCCCCTGTAAAAATCCGATGACAAAGGCCAAAAAGGCACCAAAGGCACCAGCCTCGGTTGGCGTGACAATGCCCCCATATAAACCGCCGATGATGCCCAGGATAAGCACAAGAAGCGGCCATACAGCGCCAAGCGCCTTATAACGCTCGGCCCGGTCGACTTCGACATCAATGCGCGGGGCGAGATTCGGATTAAGTTTGCAGCGGGTAATAATCATGGCACCGTAGACGGTAGCGGTCAGAAGCCCAGGAAATACGCCGGCAATGAGAAGTTTGGTGATCGATACCTCGGCAAAGACGCCATACAGTACAAACAGGATACTGGGTGGAATTAACGATCCGAGAGTACCGGCGGCGGCGACAGTGCCGGTTGCCAATCCCTTGTCATAGCCCTGTTTCAACATTTCGGGGATGGCAATACGGCCCATGGCGGCTGCCGTCGCCACGCTTGAGCCGGAGGCGGCGGCAAAACCCGCGCAGGCGAAATTGCTGGCTACCGCGAGCCCACCGGGGAGGGCGCTGAGCCACAACCGCGCGGCGCGGAAAAGAGCTGAACTGATGCCGGAATGATGGGCGATGGCACCCATGAGCAAAAACATCGGGATGGCGGACAAAGACCAATGGGCAGCAAAATCGAATGGTATTGTCTTCAACATGCCGAAGGCCACATCGAGGCCACGCAGCTGGGCTATGCCGAGAAAAGGCATCAGAGCCAGGGCCACACCAATGGGCATGCGCATGGCGATCAATAGTAAAACCGCGCCAATGCAATAAAAACCTAGTTCAAGAGATGACAAGAAAAGACTCCGATTTGCTAATTATTTATCCATTTGGCTGGCGGAAATCATTGATCGCCCGGACCAACGCATAGGCGGCCATGACGCCGGTGCCGATGGGCAGGAACCAACGGCTTGGCCAAACCACGATATCATCGTCGGAAGCCTGGACCATCTCGCCTTCGAGAGTTCGGGTGAAGGCTTCCTCGCCGGTGAACCACATGAACACCAACATGAAAATAAAGGTGATGATCCCCATGACGCCATCCAACCTAAACACCGCTTTCTCGGTCATTTTCCGGGTGAACAATTCAACGATAATGTGACCTTCGTCACGAGCTACATAAGCCAGAGGAAAAAAAACAATCATAACCATATAGTAATTGGCAGCGACTTCGATAGTCCCTTCGATTTGGTAATCAAACAGATATTTGGTCGCCACATCGGCGGACACATGCAGCATCATTATCAGCATGATGATGCAAGAAAGACCGATCAACAGGTTCGATGGCATTTCAATTAGCTGTTCGAATTTGCGCATAGCCCCCCCAATTTAACGCAATTTAAGTATCGAATATCCTACCATATATACCCCACCCCACCACTAGGTAGAGTAATTTTATTGCCTAGGTGCTAATCCATTATTTCAGATATTGCACGTTTGAGCTAAATGAGGCAAGATTAAGAAATCCAGCCCGGTCGTAGCCGGTCAAATGATAGTGGTAACATTCGGGCCGGAACATGCTGTGCGCAGTTTTTCCGCAGGAGGTTATTTGTAAAGCGGATCATCTGTGTGAAATTGAAAACTTTAAATATCAGAGGGGGGATCCTTATGATTAAATTTTTTAAACGCACAATCGTTGCCGTTGGCGCTATAGCCGCAATTTTAACGATGAACTCTGTAGCATCGGCGGGAGAATATGTTTACGGCTCTTGGATCGCCGCCAAGCATGGCGTTAATCAAGATGGCCTGCTGCCCTTTTTCAAAGCCGTAGAGAAAGAAACCGGTGGTTCGGTAAAGTGGAAATTGCTGGCCGGTGGTCAATTGGTCAGCGCCCGCAGTACATTGCCAGGCGTTCGGGATAGGATTGCTGACGCCGGCCTGGTGATCCCAGTGTTTAACCGTAAAGAACTGGGCCACAACAATGTCATTTTTGATATGCAGAGTTTCGGCTCCAGCCCAGTTGCTATCGCCGGCGCATCAACCGAGACGATCATGCGTGATTGTCCGGAATGTCTAGCCGAATATAGGAAACAAAAAGTGGTCTATATCGGCGGTTTTGGTACCACGGCCTTTAAGCTTATTTGCGCCAAACCGATTACCACATTGGCACAGGTCAAGGGGCTGAAAGCCCGCGCTGTTGGTGCCGCTGCCCGTTGGGTTAAGGCCATGGGCGGTATCCCGGTCTCCATGTCACCCGTAGATGGGGTAACCGCCATGCAGCGAGGGGCGCTAACCTGTCTACATGGCCCCATACCCTGGCTGAAGTCCTACGGCTACATGGACGTAACCAAATCAATCATTAACTATCCCATGGGTACGCCGCGCGGCCTCGCCATGATGGCCCTGAACCGGAAAGTCTGGAACGGGTTATCGATGTCCGAGAAAAAAGCCATGCTCAAACATTTCCCAGGCGCATCGGCACGCGCGACCTTGATTGGCTATATGGCTGAAGACATCAAGATTCTAGCCGCCGCCAAGAAAAAAGGCATTATCGTTGTGCCGGGCAGCAAGAAATTCGCCGATTTGATGGCTAAGCACCGCAAGAGCGAATTAACCGCCATTCCCAAGGCTGTCAAGCGGGTCGGTGTCAAGGCAGACGCCGCCAAGCGGATAATGGCCGCCCACGTCAAGAACCTCACCAAGTGGGAAAAGATCGCCGCCGAAGTCGGCACCGATGTAGGCAAAATGGCCGCAGCGTTCAAGCGAGAAATTTATGACCGGATAGATATCAGCAAGATGTAAAAATCACATACGGACCTCAAGGGGCGGGCTCGGCCCGTCCCTTTTGTCTGTTCAGGCCCGTTCGTTTCTGCTTGAATTTCACCAAAATCATGGGCGTTAAAACAATGATCCAGATGCATTGAGGCACCTTTCCTCTCGGCGAAGATTTACTCAAAGAAGGCAAGGTGCGCTTTCTAGCTGCCCCCGCGAAAGGCATCAAAAAAATCATGATGCGGATTGGCAAAACGCACGATTTGAACGGGCTTTAAACCTAGCGCAGCCCGCGCAGCTTTAGTTTATCGATCTTCGCCGGGCCAGTTTTCGGCAGCTCGTTAAAGAATTCAACAACTTTAGGGACTTTGTATTTGACTAGGCGCTCAGTGCAATAATCGATGACGTTTTGTTCGCTTAACTCTTCACCAGGCACCAGCGAAATACAGGCTTTGACCACTTCGCCCGAGAAGTCATCTTCCATGGCGACTGTCGCAGCCTCCCGGATGGCATCGTGATTGAGCAGAACTTCGTCGACCTCTCGCGGGTAAACGTTATAGCCGCCGACCAGGATCATTTCCTTTTTGCGATCGACCAAAAACAGATAACCATCTTCGTCGAAATAACCAATATCGCCGGTGTAAAGCCAGCCGTCGCGGATCGTTTCCGCGGTCTCTTCCGGACGGTTGCGGTAGCTGGTAGTAAAGGTGTCTGCTTTGATGCGAACTTCGCCACGTTTTCCATCCGGCATGATCGTTTCACCACTTTCGAGATCGACGATTTCTATTTCCGTCAGGGGCGGAATTTGCCCAATCGACATCAAGCGGCGCTCACCATGGGTCGGATTGCAGCCAACCGGCGCACCTTCAGACATGCCGCCGCCTTCCAGCAACATACAACCGGTTTTCTCTTCCCAGGTATTCAGTAAATATTCTGAACACGCCGCACCGCCTGAGAGACAGTACTTAAGCTTGGAAAAATCCGTGGTGTCGATTTTCTCGCTGGCCAAGAGCCCCATATAGATAACCGGTGGCCCGCCGGCAAACACAGTGATGTCGTGATCTTCAAAAGCTGCTAGCACATCGTCAGGCTTATACATCGGAATGATAACCGTGGTCGCCCGGATATAGATCGGCATGATATTGACGAAATGGTGCCCCCAGATATGGAAAATCGGCGCCACCGACAAGACACGCTCGGTATCAAAATCGAGCTGCCAGGGCGTGCAGATAATACGGCAAAACAACTCCATCATGGCGTGGTTGTGCTCCGCCCCTTTGGGCAGGCCGGTGGTGCCGCCAGTAAAGAACATGGCTGATTTATCTTCAGGTTTGGGTAAGGGTTCCGGCAATTTCATCGCCGCGTCATTGATCCAAGCTTCGAGGGCAAAGTCGCCTTCGCCCATCACGATGATGTTTTCGACGCCGAGTTTTTTTGCCTGCTCGTTGACTTGATCGGTGAAAGGCGAACTACAAATAATGACGGCAGGGTTGACATCAGCCAGTAGCGGTGCCATTTCGTGCTCGGTATACATCGGGTTCATTAAGGCAATCTGGGCGCCGGCCGCCATACCGCCCATGGCCGCAACGGATGTCTCGACGGAATTTCCCATGATGATTGCGACTCGTCCACCCTTAGCGCCCATTTCCTGCAGGCGATGCGCCAAACCACCAACTGCACGTTCATATTGGACGTAAGTGACCCGCGTGTCTTCGCAGATAAAGGCGTCACGGTCGGGAGCAATCTTGGCGGCTTCCTGTACCGCATGAATGATTGTTGGATAAACCGGTAAATCATCCCGCAGCGTCATTGTTGATTTCATAGCCATCCCCCATTTTTTAAATTTGCTCGTGCAGGATATAGTGAAGAACAAGGTCAGCCATCGCAACAATTAAAACAGACTGCATTAATCTCAACCAAAGCCGGCCAAGCGCCGTTGACGGCACCCGCAACAAGGTGTTTTCAGACCAATACTATCGGGTGCCGCATTTTGATCTATTGAGAGGCCGTCCCTATAACCGCCTCACCGTTCAGACGTCACGCGGCTATCCCTTGGCTGTTCGCCGAAATCTATTATGAGGATGAGCGTGAGAAAAGAATTCGGCACTACGCCGATATCTACGGTGCCCACCTGAGTTCAGCGACCGCGTAAAGCCAGCTTAGTGAGATGACAATTTTGTTCCCTTCACCTGGAAGGAAAATTAGTCCGATGAAAAAACTAACAAAATTATAGGCGCATCCCTGCTGGCCGGTGTTTTTACCACAGATAGCTTGGCCGATATTTCAATGAGCATGGCTTTCAGGCTTTGCGATTGCCGGACATTCCACTATCTCTTTTTGAGCCCTGCATCAATATCCCTTGCTCATGCAATCGGGTGGGCGAGCCGAGTTACATCAATCATTTTGGTCCGTGGTGCTGACTTGCGGCGTTTTAAGTCTTATCCTGGTCCATCATTAAGCGCCACCATTCGAACGGTGGGCGGCGTTTGCCAAATTCCAGACGGCCATCTAGCCACAACATCAAGCGACGCAACGACGTTCCCATTAGCCGCTGCATTAGACGCATGGTCCATTTTGAATAATCCTTATTGAACGGACAGACCCGCATGCAAATGGCGCAATCGACATTAATCTTGGTCCAATAGGTGAAACATTTTGCGCAATCAGCCGACCATTTGGTAACGCCGGTAATGTTCGAGCGGTTAGGACCGGGTTCCTGGGGCGGGCCTTTGGGCAGGGCTTTGGGCGGACAGGCATCAGCACACTTACTGCAAATGTCACAGAACTGACGGACGCCAAATTTTTTTGGTTTATCATAAAGTAAATCCAGTGAGGTAAAGACTTTGGAAAAACGGACCCTGGGACCAAATTCCTCAGTTATCACCATCTGGTTGCGGCCATATTCCCCCATGCCGGCTTTGATCGCGTAAGGGATGGTAATTGCTGAATCGTTTGATGTGCCGACCGCCTCAAAGCCTAAAGCCCGGATGAAGGCCGCCAGCGAGGATATTATCGCCGCCTCGCGGGAATACTCACGGCCCGTCGCCGCTGCCGCCGTTGCCGACGGATAGGATTTAACCAGTTCATTATCCATACCATGAGCCAGCACAATGACGCTTTTGAAATCACCTTTGAGCGTGTTGGGTTTTTCATCCCGCGTTGCCGAACTGATATCGGCCGCATGACTATAGACCCAGCGTTCGTCATAGGGCGTGATGCCGACTTTCTCGGCGCCAAGGAATTTCGCGACCTGTTTGATCCGGCTGGTCGTTTCTTCGATTGACGGCAACTCGACTTGTTTTTCCGCTTGTGGCAAAAAGCTCTGAAAAGGATCAAGAAAACCCTCTCGGCGACCTTCGGGATGGCCACGGGCGGCGAAATCGCGGGCGACCGACCAAGCCGAATTGATCAAAGCATAGTCCCATTGATTAAAGCCATCCGCTTTGCGGGGTTGAGGATTTTGGTGGGCACCATAGAAGCGGGCAACATCAGGCGACATGATGGCTTCATCCCACCAGGCTCGGTTAAAAGCGTCATTTTTCTGACTGAAGCGCTGAAAATTTTCACTGATTTCAAAGCCAGCTTCCCGGTCGCTCTCGGCAAACTGACTCCAGTCCTGGGTCGATTCCGGCGGTTGATTGGCCGGCCAGCCAACCGGCTTATCTATGGTTTCACTATTTGTTAGTGAATTATCCGTCTCAGACATCGCGCCACTCTCAATTTTTGGACACAACAATCTGCCAGCAAACCAGGTAAAAAACAACAACCCTATATTTGAGCCGGTCTATTTTAAATCTTCGTCGCGAAATCCGCCGATTTCGAAACTGCTGCCGGTGACATGAGGCACGTCGCTGGAGCGGCCTTGGATGAAGCGCCTTGGCATTAATGCATTGATATCAGGATAGCGGCCGGGATCCAGATCAGCGTCTTTGACGCCGGGATGATCCGCCGCATAGCGGTAAGCGCGGAATACCATACTGTTGGTGCCAAATATGGCGTGATCGTAATAGAAGGGAGAAGCGAACTCCCATACCATTTCACCTTCTTTGGTAACTTCGAATATGCGGCCTTTGGTGGCTTCGCAAATCAATGTCGTACCATTCGGTTGGCGCTGGGCACCTGAACAAATGAAGCTGTTGAAATCGAAAGAAGGGTCGTCTTTATATTCCCATTCGATTTTGTTGGCTTTGGGATTTACTTCAATGACACGGGAAAAGTCGATGGTGGTATAGACACGATGAGCGCCGTTATCAAACAGCAGAATATTACCGTTCTCCAACAATGTTGGATTATGTTGACCGGCAATTTCTCCCGGACCCCAGCGCCAAATAATGTCGCCGGTGGATTTATCGATGATGCAAATCGTGTTGATACAGCGGAAGCTGACCAGTAGATTACCGTCCGGCAGCATGGTAATGGCATTGAGATTGGTCCAGCGATCCCGGGGATGCAGTGGGCCTAAGATATCGATATCAACATCGAGATGATCAAATGAATTCCACTCCCAGATGACTTGTTTGGTTTTCTTATCAATTTCTTGTATGGCCTCACCCCACATAACGCCATTTAATTCCGTATTAGGCTGGCCGCCCTGAACCGTATTGGCAATTTCCTCTGGCACTTCGCGCCAGACGGCGATCATAAGATTGCCATTGTCCATTTCGGCGAAGCAGTGGCTATGGAGGGGGTCGCGGTATTCCCAAACAGTATTGCCCTCCCAATCAACTTCGATCAGCTGGCCGCCATTGCCACCAAACTCCGGCAGGGGTGATGGGATCAGCTTGCCGAGATAAAGCAAATTACCATTGGTCAGAAGCTTGCCGTAGTTACCCGGCACATTTTCCATTTTCCATTGATGAACCACCTGGCCCATCATATCGATCAGCCACACATTACGGCCTAACATCGGCGCAAATAAAGTATAACCTTCAAAGGCGCGGCCTTTTTCGTAATGGGTTACGCCGTGAATATTCCGTCTGGCTACACTCATTTTAAGACTCCGTTGTTTCGCTGGAAAAGATTAGATCGACAATTCGATAGTGTATCAATCTATCTTGCCAACGAAACACCAAATACTTAAATGATTTACACCTCAGTAAAATAGTCGGCTGAGCGTAATTCTATTTCAACCGGAACTGCACGCCGATCAGAACAGCTTTTTAACCGCTTCGATTGCACACTTTCACTTTTGTACCGTTCAGTTGATACCACTCATCTCCTTGAGCCAGCTTAACGAAATCAACGATCATCTCATCGGCAACTTGCGTAAAACCGGGCTGCCCGAGGGTTAGTATCCGCTACTGCATCTCGCTGCGCGGAACATCTTCAATGTTAAAGGCCCAAGGCTGCGCCGAGCGGCACAAGATTTGACCGGTCGGCGCAAATTTCTCTTTTTGACTGATCGTGCCGAGGCGGATATTAAAAATCCGGTCGCCGATATTATTAACCGAGGTTGCATAGACATGGCTGCCACATTCCGGGCAGAACGCCTGGATGCGGGGCATGCCACTATCAGACGTCTTGATATAATCCTTGGGCGATTGATTGGTGAGGGTAAACTCTGTTTCCTTGGCGGGCACGATGATGCGATAGACCCCGGTCGATAATTTCTGGCAATCTGTGCAATGACAGATGACGACCTTATTAGTGTTTACTTCCGCCTTGTATTGAACATACCCGCAATGGCAACCACCGTCTATTTTTATAACACTCTCCCAACCCTACTCAAGCTAGGATAAACTTACCCGGCCCTGGACCTCCGGTCCATCAACATCATAGCGATAGGCGCGGAACACACAATTCGTTCCGGCCATTGGGCCTGGTATATTTTGCGGCGTGAAATACGGCGAAATATATTCCCACACCAATTCTTTATCCGGCGTCACTTCAAAAATGCGGCCCCACATGCCTTCACAGATCAGAGTATTACCGCTTTTAAGCCGCTGGGCGCCGGAGATAAACGGAGAGTGGAAGGTATAGCGCGGCATGCCTTGATACTCCCACACAGTTTCCTTGGTGACGGGATCAAATTCGAGCACCCGCGAACCCACCCCCGGTCCTCCGGATTGATTAATGAACATCATGTAATTGCCGTTTTCAAGAATCTGGAAATCGTGCTGGTGGCCAAGCTCGGGTCCACACCATTCAAATTTAAACTGACCGCTTTTCTTGTCGATTACGGCAATCAGATTGTTATGGCGCCAGCTCACCATAATATCACCCTCCGGTGTCGGCATGATCGAGTTCGGATGCCCCCATTCGATGCGTCCCGCCATCGGCGCATTGGGATATTTTTCGATCTCGATATTTTCGTGGAAATGCCACTCCCAGACTGTTTCGCCCTCCGGGTTCACTTCTCGGACATAACCACCCCAAATTCCTTCCGGCACCGTGCGGCCGTGATCGCCGCCCTTGACCCGGCTGGCATAATCTTCTGGTAGCAACTCCCAACCGAGATAGACCGTGTTGCCATTATCACAGCGCCGGAAATCGTGATGCTGATAGTCATCCTGGTATTCCCAAACGATAGTGCCGTCCCAATCAAGTTCCTGTATTTTGCCACCCTTGGCATAGAGGCCGGGCGGCCCGTCCGGGGTCTCAATTGCCGTCAGCAAATTCCCATTGGGTAAGAGGTAACTGTAGTTGCCGGGCTTTGCCGCCAAATTCCAATGGTGGAGAATTTCACCATTCATGCCGATCAAATAGGTCACTTTGTGGAGCAAAGGTGAAAATAACGTAACGCCGGGCGTTGCCCGCGCCCGATCATATTCGGTTATTCCAAATTTTAAAAAGCGCACTGGAAAGTCCCCCTAATACTAATTTTTTTGTTGTTCTGAAAGTTTAGGCAAAATCGAGATAGACCGTCCAATACCGATCAGGTATTACCGATATCAGGCGGCAAAAAGACTTTAATTCCGGGCTATTTCGGCAGATCAATTTCGAGAATCGCCATATTGAAATCGTACGAGATTTCGCCTTCTTCGTCGTCCCGGTAGATGGTACCGATGAATTCCTCAGTTAAATATACCTCAACCGAGTTTTCAGATTTGATACGATCAACAATGCGAAAATGTTCATTGCCAAATTTATCACGGAGGTATGTTTGAAGCTTTTGGATTTCTATTTCAGTCACAATTTTCTCCTGATGTATTTTCCCGTCCGAGCTAACCAAACAAAGTTTAACAGGTCATGATTTAGCAGGTCCGGGACATCCTGTCGATTAGTTCAAAAAATCAGGCACGCAGGTTGCGCTGGTGAGCCTTTATTAATTTTAAATCTTTTTATTCTGCCGCAGCTGATTGTTCATCCAGAATTTGTGCCGCTAAGGATTCGCGTTTATAGAGGCTCTCCCTGAACACCTCATCAAAGTCTTCTGATACAGAATTAATCACTGCATCATTCGACAGTAATGCGTCGGACCAGGCCTTGATTTTAGGGAAGTCATCAAGCACGTTGGTTGGGTTGATCTTCTCGACCATATTGAAGCGCATGAGAAACGGCGCATAAGCGACATCGACCAGGCATAAGGTGTCGCCATTGAAATAAGGCCCGTCATTTTCTCGGCGGGACAGAGATTCTTCGATCTTGGCCAGGGTCTTAGGTAAATCTTCAAGGCCTTTGGCATGATCTTTTTTGGTCTTGGCGTAGCTCACTTTGCCCAAAGCCCGCGACCAATCTGATGTAAAATCGGTCCACGCCCGGTTGCGAGCGCGCTTTACCGGATCTGGTGGGTGCAATTGCGGTGACACCATTTCATCCAAGAACTCAGCGATGGCATTCGATTCAAATAGCACGTCGTCATCCACTTTGAGTACCGGCACTTTGCCGTGTGGTGAGATTTCCAGGAACCAATCGGGCTTGCTATCTTTGGTAATATAGGTGACTTCGAAATCGACGCTTTTCGCGCGCATCACAATCACGGCGCGCTGAACCCATGGTCAGGTTTTAAAGCTGATTAAATGATAGTTTGTCATTATTTATCCCTCTAATTAACGGCAGGATGGTGACATATGCGCCCCAGCTATTCAACGGCTATTCAAAGACCCGCTTTAGAGCAGGGCTTTCAATTAATCAGGAAAACTATATAACACCTTGGAATCCCGATAAGAATCAGGGTAAAACTACGTATATGAAGCAAGTTATTCAAAGCGCGCGGTCGGGCGACCTTACGGTCAAAGATGTCCCGGCGCCAGCTGCCAGCAAAGGTGAAATTCTGGTCCATAGCGGGGCCTCGCTGATCTCAGCGGGCACCGAGCGCATGGTGGTTGAATTCGCCAAGAAAAGCCTCACCGGCAAAGCTAAAGAACGGCCTGATTTGGTTAAAAAAGTTCTGAGTAAAGCCAAAACCGACGGCATTATGGCAACCATCAAGGCAGTGCTGTCCCGGCTTGATGAACCATTGCCCCTCGGCTATTCCGCAGCGGGCACCGTAATTGCCGTCGGTGCAGGGCTTGAAGGTAATTTCCGGGTTGGCGAGCGGGTTGCGATTGCCGGTGCCGGACTGGCCAATCACGCCGAGATTAATGCGGTGCCTGAAAACCTCGCCGCCCCAATCCCCGAAGGTGTCAGCGATGAGGAGGCAGCTTTTGGCACCATTGGCGCCATTGCGCTCCACGCCGTGCGTAATCTTGACGCCAAGCTGGGTGAAGTTGTAGCGATCTTGGGAGCGGGTCTGGTTGGCCAAATGGCGGCACAGTTCTTAACCCTTTCGGGCGTCCGTACCTTGGTTCTCGATTATGACCAGGCGCGGCTTGATCTGGCGGCTGAGCTCGGCGCTGAAAAATGTCTCAACCTTGCAGATAGCGGCGTTGAACAAAACGCACTCGCCTTAACCAACAGACTAGGCTGTGACGGTATTCTCATCGCCGCTGCGACAGAATCAAGTGAGCCGTTTGCAACCGCCGCCGCTATCGCCCGGGACCGGGCGCGGGTTTGTATGGTCGGGCTCAGTGGTACGGAATTCCCCTATGCGGATTTTATGAAAAAAGAACTGTCGATCATCGTGTCGCGCTCTTATGGGCCCGGCCGCTATGATGAAGATTATGAAGCCCGCGGGGTTAAATACCCGGCCGGTTTTGTGCGCTGGACTGAAACCGAGAACTTACGCGAAGTGATGCGGTTGTTGGCGTCACCGTCACCGCAAAAGCTGGACGTCAGCTCGCTTATTTCTCATCGTTTCGATATCGGCACGGCAGAAGACGCCTTTAAAATGGTGCTGGAAAAATCTCAACCTCATATGGGCGTGATCCTGACTTATCCGGAAACAGTGTCGGAGGTGCCCGCTAAAATTAGCCCGGCTG
>CAJWIB010000033.1 GCA_913041095.1 uncultured Rhodospirillaceae bacterium
GTACGGATATGGCTGCCATCGACATCAGCATCAGTCATGATAATAATTTTGTGATAGCGGGCTTTTTCGGCATCAAAATCGTCCGGCCCAATGCCGGTTCCAAGAGCCGTGATAAGGGTGCCAATTTCGGCTGAACCCAGCATTTTATCAAAACGCGCACGTTCAACGTTAAGAATTTTACCGCGCAGGGGCAGAATTGCCTGGTGGGCCCGATCGCGGCCCTGTTTGGCTGAACCGCCGGCTGAATCACCCTCGACTATAAATATTTCGCTGAGCGCCGGGTCTTTCGACTGGCAATCGGCAAGCTTTCCGGGTAGGGATGAGATATCAAGCGCACCTTTGCGGCGGGTTAGCTCACGGGCCTTGCGGGCTGCTTCGCGGGCGGCGGCAGCCTCGGTAATTTTGCCGATAATCCGCTTGGCGTCGGTGGGATGTTCTTCAAACCATTGATTAAGCTTCTCGCCCAAAATACTCTCAACCACCGGGCGTACCTCAGAGGACACCAGCTTTTCTTTGGTTTGTGATGAAAACTTCGGGTCAGGCACTTTGACCGACAGCACACAAGTGATGCCTTCGCGGGCATCGTCGCCGGAAATGGTTACTTTAGCTTTTTTGGCCAGACCTTCCTGCTCGGCATAGGTATTGATGGTCCTGGTCAGCGCCCCTCGGAACCCGGCCATATGTGTACCACCGTCCTTTTGCGGAATGTTGTTGGTGAAGCACAGGGTCGTTTCGTGGTAACTGTCGTTCCATTGCAGGGCTGCTTCAATGGTGATGCCATCTTTTTCGCCCATCACTGAGATGGTCGGGGATAAGGTTGTTTTTGAGCGATCCAGGTAGGTAACAAATGCCTCCAAGCCGCCTTCGTAGAATAGTTCGACAATGGTCGGCTCGACATGGCGGGCATCGGTAAGTTTAATCCGTACACCAGAGTTCAAAAACGCCAGTTCGCGTAGGCGATGTTCAATGGTGGCGAAGTCATATTCGATATTGTTAAAGGTCTTGTCAGAAGCAAAAAAAGTTACTTCCGTGCCAGTTTTGCCGTCCGCATCCCCAATCACTTCCATTTTTTCATCGATTTCACCATCTTTAAAGATCAGGAAGTGCTCTTTTTCATCGCGCCAAATACGCAACTCGAGCCGGGTCGACAGTGCATTCACTACCGAAACGCCGACGCCGTGCAAACCGCCCGAGACCTTATAGGAATTCTGGTCAAATTTACCGCCAGCGTGAAGCTGGGTCATAATCACCTCGGCCGCCGGTATCCTCTCTTCCTCGTGGATATCAACCGGAATACCGCGGCCATTATCGGTCACACTCACCGAGCCATCACCGTTCAGAATAACTTCGACAATATCGCAATACCCGGCCAAAGCTTCATCGATGGCGTTATCAACAACCTCATAGATCATATGGTGGAGACCGGAACCGTCATCGGTATCACCAATATACATACCCGGGCGTTTGCGTACCGCATCGAGGCCTTTCAGAACCTTAATCGACTGGGCATCATAAGCCTCATCCCCTTCCATGACTTCGGGTTCTGGGTTTACGTCTTTTCCGCTATATTTTTTGCTCATACTTTATAGTCCAGTCACGTGGATGGGTTTGGTGTTGATTTAAAGTTTTTCAATTTTGCCCTGGTTGACAGCAAAATGCTGTACTTGCTTACCAAGCGGTGCAAATATTTCGTCTTCAGTGCCGGTGATCCAGGCTTGAGCGCCCAAATCCAGGATAATGTCAAATAGGGAAGTCCGGCGGGCCTTATCCAAATGCGCCGTAATTTCATCCAGTAATAACAACGGTGTATAGCCCCGTTCCTCGGTTTGCAGCCGCGCGGTGGCCAAGACAATGCCGATCAATAAAGCCTTTTGCTCTCCCGTGGAGCATAGGTCAGCGGTCATGCCGGTTTCACCGTGGCAAACCGCAAAATCACTGCGATGTGGCCCGACCGATGTTGCGCTGCCACTGGCATCACTCTGCCGGCAGGCACGCAACGCCTCACGCAAATGATCTTCGGCGGCTAAGGCTGGTTCATTGGCAAGCCAGCCTTCAACCTGGCCGACCATTGATATTTCAGCACCTGGGAAAGCACCACTGCTGGCGCGGCACACCGCTTGCAGCCGCGCCACCACCTCAAGCCGGCGAACCGCAATAGCGACACCTTGCCGAGCCAATGATTCCTCAATTGAATCAAACCACTCGGGATCAAAATTGCCTTCGCGCAGCAATTTATTACGGTTACGAAGACTGTGGTTATAAGCTGCAACTGGCCCGGCATGCTCAGGATCCAGGCCATATATCAATTGGTCGACAAAGAAGCGGCGGCCCGATGCCCCTTCGAGGAACAGGCGATCCATTTGTGGTGTCAGCCATTGTGCGCTGGTATAATGGCCAAGTTCGGCCTGATTTTTGACTACGGTGCCATCAATCTTAGTGACGCGCTTATCGCGGCCATTTGAGCCATTTTCAGAGGCTTCGCCAATCTCACAGCCGGTGCCGATATTAATCTCGTTGTCACCAATGAACAGCTTGGCGGCAACCGCCCATTGCTGGGCGGCAATTGTACCATCCGCCGCCCGGCGGGTTATCTCGTTTAACCTGGCGCGTCGCAAGCCCCGGCCCGGCACTAAAAAAGACGTCGCTTCCAATAAGTTGGTCTTGCCGGCACCGTTTGGGCCGGTAAGTACAATTGGGCGCGCGTCGACTTCCAGCCGTTGTTGGTTGTAGCAGCGAAAATCGGTTAAAGTGAGACGTTTTACCGCCAGCTGATGAGGTATGGCGGTCACAACAGGCGCCTCACTGGTGGCGAGGTCGTCGCGGAATAATACACCTGCACCCCTTGATGAAATTTCATTCACGCCTGTTTACCAACGGGTCTGGCCATTTGCGGTAATGCTAAAGGCTTCCAGTTGAATATATTCATTAAACTCTCATCGGCATCAGCACATAGATGGCCCCCTGGTCATCCGGATCCTGTACCAATGTCGGTGAGGCGGCGTCGGCGAGCGTAAACCGTGCCCGATCCCCTTCAATTTGCTGCACAATGTCGAGTAGATAACGAGAATTAAAGCCGATCTCGATCTCGGATTCATCGTAATCCGCCGGCACTTCCTCGGTGGCCGTGTCATTATCCGGGTTATTGGCGGAAAGCGTTAAATTACCTTTGGTGATCGTCAGTTTTATGGCGCGTGATTTTTCCGTCGAAATAGCGGAAACTCGATCAACCGCATGGGCAAAAACATCTGTTTCCACTTCAAGTACTTTTTCGTTGTTTTCCGGGATAACCCTAACGTAATCAGGGAAAGTACCGTCGATCAGTTTCGATGTGAGCACCGTGCCTTCGAAGGCAAATTTGATCTTGGTATCTGACAGCGA
Source organism: uncultured Rhodospirillaceae bacterium (assembly GCA_913041095.1). GTDB lineage: Bacteria > Pseudomonadota > Alphaproteobacteria > Rhodospirillales > UBA2165 > TMED23. The sequence continues at coordinate 3,379 of CAJWIB010000033.1, forward strand.
AATGGCAATCTCATCCTCGCTTTCATCAATAAGTTTGCGAATTTCATTGATCGCTTTACGCGGCACAATAACGCCCGGCATACCAGCGGCCCCATCCGGTAACGGAATCTCGACACTTGCTAAGCGATGGCCATCAGTTGCAACCGCCCGCAACACTTGAACGCCATCGTTATCAGCGGCATGAAGATAGATGCCATTAAGATAATAACGGGTTTCTTCGGTTGAAATTGCAAACCGGGTGCGATCGATCAGCCCGCGTAAATCTGCGGCAGACAGCGTAAAGCTATTTGGCAGATCACCGCCGGATAACACCGGAAAATCTTCGGTTGGCAGGCAGGTCAGCTTAAATCTCGAGCGCCCTGCAGAGAGCGTTAGTTGACTATCATCACCGGTGCAAATCAGTTCAACCTGTGCTCCTTCCGGTAATTTGCGGACAATATCATAAAGCGTGTGAGCAGGTGCTGTCGCTGAACCGGCACTGGTGACATCTGCCGGGATGGTTTCGACGATATCGATATCCATATCGGTAGCGTTCAGGCTTAATTGGCCGTCTGGCGCATCAAATTTAACATTGGACAAAATGGGAATGGTGTTGCGGCGCTCAACGACGCCTTGAATGTGGGTAAGAACTTTTAATAGCAACCCGCGCTCGATGGTAATTTTCATATCGTTTTGTTGACCTATCTATCTAAAATTCGCCCATTGTGCTGATGATTTAGCTGAACGAGCCTCATACCTTCTCATCAGGATAGAAAAAATTCTGGTTAGCCATAGAGTAAAAAAAGAGGCCACAAATCACCTCACCAATTCACTTAGGTTATAACCCAGAATATTTCCCGCAATACTCCTTCAGAAATGTTGTGTCTATTATAGCAGATGAGGGTCTTCGAGTAAGCTTTTTCGCGCTTTTATGGTGGATTTTATATGATTTCAAGGCATTGATTCTTAACGGTTATCACCGTTCTTCCTGTTTTTTTGAATTTTCTTGGTGAAATTGGTAGATTGATTCGTCAATCGCCGTATTTAAGGCCATTATTAGCGCAGTTTTTAAGCCGGTATAGACCCTATTAGCCTTCCAGCATCCGCCGTAAGAGCTCTACATCTTCGGCAAAAGTCGTGTCATGATCGCGTAATTCATCGACTTTTTTAACCGCATGCATCACTGTCGTATGATCCCGGCCACCGAATTTACGGCCAATCTCGGGCAGCGAGCGTGAGGTTAATTGCTTGGCCAGATACATCGCCACCTGACGGGGCCTGGCAACCGAGCGGGCGCGCCGGGCTGAATGCATGTCTGAGATCCGAATATTAAAGTGCTCAGCGACGCGTTTTTGAATTTCTTCGATTGTCACCCGGCGATCATTGGCCCTCAGCAGGTCATGCAGGACTTCTTGAGTAGTCTCCAGGGTCATTTCGCGGCCAACGAGTTGGGTATGGGCGGCAACGCGGTTGAGCGCGCCTTCAAGCTCGCGTACATTGGAGGTAATTTTGTGGGCCAGGAACTCCAATACTTGGCGGGGTGCCTCCAATTCCATCTTTTCGGCCTTGATTTCGAGGATCGCCAGACGCAATTCGTAGGTAGTCGCATGAATATCAGCCACCAAACCGCAATTGAGCCGCGATTTAAGGCGTTCTTCGACACCTTCAAGATCGGATGGCGACTTATCCGCCGATAATATAATTTGCCGTCCCTGATCAACCAACGCATTGAAGGTATGAAAAAATTCTTCTTGGGTCGCATCCCGGCCACCAATGAATTGAACATCGTCGATCATTAAGACATTAACCGAACGGAATTGTTCTTTGAAATCAACAGTGTTTTGTTCCCTGAGCGCACGCACGAACCGGTACATAAATTTTTCGGCCGAGAGATACATCACCGTGCGCGATGGATCACGCTCAAGAATTTCCCAGGCGATGGCATTCATCAGATGGGTTTTACCCAGGCCAACGCCACCATAAAGAAACAGTGGATTAAACGGGACGGATTGAGCTTCGGCAACACGGCGGGCAGCGGCATAGGCAAATTCGTTAGGCTTGCCAACGACAAATTGATCAAAACGGAAACGATTATCAAGCGGGGCGGCGATCTGGCTGCCAGATTCCCAACCGGTTTGATCGGCACCATTCCTACCGGCTTTTACATCACCATTGCCGGTAGTGGCAGCGAGAGCATCACCTTCCAAACTAGTCACTTGACCACCGGCTTCTTCATTTGATTTGGTTTTCATCGTCGGTTGGATGAGAATATCGACGGAGCGCACTCCAACGTTTTCACCTGCCCACAATTCTTTCAATCGATCGAGATAATTTGCAACAACCCAATCACGCATAAAACGACTGGGAACAGCCAGACGTACTTCAGAATTTTTCACATCACAGGCTTTAATTGGCTTTACCCAATTTTCAAAAGCTGTTTCCCCGATTTCTGCTTTGAGACGACTGCTAACTCTGTACCATTGTGTCTGGAATTGCCGATCGTCAGACCCTATATCCATTTATTTTGCCAGCCTAAATTACCAATACCGCACCGGAGCAAAAAAAAATTTAAAAATTTTCAAACTCACTGATGCCGAATTTATCATTCGGTACGACATTTTATTTTAAAAATCCAGAGACAAATACAAGATATGATTTGCCCCCCTGAGTAGTTCCTAACACTGGTCTATGTCTAACCTACAAGAATAACTTAACACCTTCACCTAAAGCCTGTACTACGATTTTTTTATTTAACTCTTTTATTTTTTATTTATTTCACAGTTTCATTTTTTATTTAAAATTCCATGGTTTTATTGAAAAAATTAACTATTTTATTGAATCTATAATTCGGTAAAATATAAACTTGTAACGGAGTCTTAAAATTGTCCACCCCATCGCAGCCATGAATGTACCCAACATAAAAAACTGTTTCAACAGGTCCGAAAGGGGAACGTTGAAAATAATCTTCTTGACAGTTTTAGATGTTTCGAATCCGGCAACAAAATTTTCTCTTTTTTCTAAACTTTTAACACCAAAAAATAAAATCATTAAAGCTGTGGCTCGGTATTAAATTTTAGTTTCGTACACTGGTAATACGAATTAAGAGTTGTGCTGGTGGCTAGGCGCTCAAGTTCTTAATCTGTTTTGACAGACGGGATAATTTTCGCGACGCTGTATTACGGCGCAACAAACCCTTCTGAGCTGTTCGCATCATTTGCGGCTGTGCTTCATTGAAAGCAGCCTGGGCCGCCTGGGGATCACCAGCAGCGATGGCCTGTTCAACTTGTTTTACATAAGTACGCATGCGGGTGAGGCGGCTCCGGTTAACTGCCGACCGACGCTCAATTTGACGAATACGCTTCTTTGCCGATTTAATATTGGCCATATATTCTCTCACTAATCTTAACCGCCCCCATAAACCATGTGGCAGGTGAAATTCGCTTGAAGGCCGGGGTTATATAGGGGGCTAAGCCGGGCGTCAAGCCTTTGTTAGCCTTAATATTTCCCCTGTTTTTGTAATATTAATCCGTCATTACTTTCGCAGGGGAATAAGCGAAAAGCGAACCATACGCCGGCCCTTTCCATCCTCGGATAATTCAATTTTCAGGGTCTCGTTATCACGTTCGAAAGCATTTTTATTTTTCGGCTGCCAGCCAAGCTGCGGCAGAGTCTCACGATAGAAGGATCGAATGCGGGTCAGTGGCACCTTGCCGATCGCAAACACCTCAACGATGCGTCCGCCGGGTGTATCAAACACCATTGGAATTTCCGACCTTAGGGTTAACCCTGGCATCAACGGCAGGTCATTGATTCCCGGGACAAATTTCGACGCTGCTGATAAATCGTTATTAATAAATGGCAAACTAACAGCAATCAGCAGGATGAAAAGAAGTCTGATAAACATCAAAGAACTATATGCCTAACGCTGACAATTGGAACAATAAAATGTAGAGCGTCCAGACTGCATAATCTTCTTGATTACATGGCTGCCGGTATTACAGTTCGGGCAGGACTTACCTTCCTTGCCGTACACTTTAAAATGATGCTGGAAGTAGCCAAGCTCTCCGTCCGGCTGCAGGTGATCTTTAAGAGTTGAGCCGCCAGCTTCTATCGCCTCCCATAATACTTCTTGAATGGCCCGCGTTAATTTCTCCGCCCGGCCACCCTGCACGGATTTTGCTTGCCGTTTTGGCGAAATGCCCGAGCGAAAAAGGCTTTCACTGACATATATATTTCCCAACCCGGCAACAGTTTTTTGATCAAGCAGAACAACTTTGATCGGTGCCGCCCGGCCTTTGAGGGCAGTGCCTAAAACTTTATCATTAAAGTCATTGGCGAGTGGTTCAGGGCCGATATTTTTTATCAATCGATGGGTTTCGAGCTTTTCTTCCGTCGTCAGGGTCATCAAGCCAAATCGCCGGGGGTCACGAAACCGCACGGTGGCACCGGATTTGGTGCAAAAATCGACGTGATCATGTTTACCGGGTGCTGGCGCGTTACCGTCAATCACGCGCAAATGACCGGTCATACCGAGATGAATAATGGCGACGTCGCCGCCCTTCATATGCATGAATAAATATTTAGCGCGGCGGCTTAATCGTTCAACTTTGCAGCCGGTCAGTCTGGCGGCAAAATCTTTAGGGAATGGCAGGCGCAGATTGGGAGGTCGGACAATAACGGATTTTAATATTTGGCCTTCAAGCGCCGGCTGTAAACCGCGCCGCACAGTTTCGACTTCTGGAAGTTCAGGCATTTTCTAAGTTTACCAATTAATTTCTAGTTTAATTACCATAGCTTAGAATAACATAGCCTAGGCCAAAGAGTTCCGCTATGGTCCGGACCATGTCACAGAAAAATAACTCAAATAGATCTGCCGATCCAGCTAAGGCGAAAACCCATTTCGGCTATCAGGACGTTGATATCGCTGAAAAGACCACAAGGGTGAGAGATGTTTTTAACAGCGTCGCGCCGCGCTATGATTTGATGAACGATCTCATGAGCGGCGGTATTCATCGGCTATGGAAAATGACATTGATCAGGCGGATTAACCCGCAGGCCGCAATGAAATTATTAGATGTTGGCGGCGGCACCGGCGATATTGCCTTTAAATTCTTAGAAAAAGGCGGCCAAGATGTCGTCATCTGTGACATTAACGAGGAAATGCTCAAGGTTGGCCGTGATCGCGCCCTCGACCGGGCTATTATTACAGGTCCGAGGTGGGTTCGAGGAAATGCCGAACAACTGCCGCTTGAGGATTCTTCGATCGATACCTACGTTACGGCATTTTGCCTCAGGAATGTCACTCATTTGGCGCGAGCGCTTGAGGAAGCGCGCCGGGTGCTACGGCCAGGTGGTCATTTTTTGTGTTTGGAATTTAGCCGGGTGATCCTGCCAACGCTGGCAAAGCTTTATGACAGCTATTCCTTTAATGTTTTGCCGTTGATCGGTCAGCTGGTCGCTAATGACCGGCACTCTTATCAATATCTGGCTGAAAGCATCCGCCGTTTTCCTCCCCAGGAAAACTTTGCCGTGATGATCGCTGCTGCCGGCCTTGTTCAAGTCTCCCATCAGAACTTGTCCGGTGGCATTGCCGCCATTCATTCGGCCTGGCGTATATAGTAAAGACTTATTAGGCACGCATGATTACCGCGCTAAAAAATATATCCCGGCTTTTCACGATTGCGCGCACCCTCGCACGTTATGATGCTTTGTGGTTGCTTGAAGAAGCGGATGTCACCAGCGGTGTCGTGACGGCGGCCCGGATTATCTCGAAACGCAATGTCGAAGGCCGCCCGGGTGAGCGGATTGCCCGGGCATTGCAGGAATTGGGCCCTACTTTCATCAAATTCGGTCAAGCGCTGTCGACTCGCTCGGACCTGTTGGGCGAAGAAGTTGCCGCCGATCTATCGGAACTCCAAGATCATCTGCCGCCCTTTAGTGCTGCCGAAGCGCGCACCACTATCGAACAAGAACTTGGTGCCAAAGTCGAGGAAATGTTCACCGAGTTTACCTGGGAGCCGGTTGCCGCAGCGTCAATCGCCCAAGTTCATTTCGCCGTCACTACAGAAAATGAAGAGGTCGCCGTCAAAGTGTTGCGCCCCAAAGTTGAACAAGCTTTTGCTAAGGATATGGCGCTGTTTCATTGGGTTGCCCATCTGGTCGAGCGTACACGGCCCGAACTCCGCCGCCTTAAACCTATGGAAGTCATTGAAACCTTTGAGGAAACCATCCGCCTTGAGATGGATTTACGGCTGGAAGCGGCGGCGGCGGAAGAAATGGCTGAGAATTTTGCCGATGATAATACTTTCCGCGTGCCGAGTGTCGATTGGCGCCGCACATCGCGCCGGGTACTGACTTTGGAGCGTATTGGCGGCATCCCAATCGATGAGCGTGATACCTTAATTGCCGCTGGCCACGACCCTGACAACATTTTAACCCGGGCGGCTGCATCGCTCTTTAATCAGGTATTCCGGGATGGTTTTTTTCATGCCGACCAGCACCCGGGTAATCTCTTTGTCGGTGAAGACGGTGAAATAATTACCGTCGATTTCGGTATTATGGGCCGGCTCGACAAGCCAACCCGGCGCTATCTCGGCGAAATGCTGATGAGTTTTCTCAACCGGGATTACCACCGCGTCGCTGAAGTGCATTTTGAGGCTGGCTATGTGCCGGCGGATAAATCGGTGCAAGCCTTCACCCAGGCCTGCCGTTCGATTGCTGAGCCGATCCTCGACAAGCCGCAAAATGAGATTTCGATTGCCCGGCTTTTGGCGCATCTTTTTCAAGTGACTGAGACATTTGAGATGGAAACCCAGCCGCAATTACTGTTGCTGCAAAAAACCATGCTGATTTCCGAAGGCGTTGGCCGCACGTTGAGCCCGGATGCCAATATGTGGTTCCTCGCCCAGCCTTTGATTGAGGAATGGGTTGATGAATATATGGGTCCGGAGACCATTGTTATGGAAACGGTCGGTGAAGTTGCCGACGGGTTGAGGCGCCTGCCGCGCATTGTTTCCGATATGGAGAAGAATGCCGCCGCCATGGCAAAAGAAGGTCTCAAACTCCACCCGGACACAGTCAGAGACATGTCCGGCAATGATCGGTCCAGTCTGGCGGCATCACCAAAGTTTTATCTCGCCATCATACTGTTATTGCTGGTTCTCTTGTTTTTCGTCTGATCAAAACTGCTCGTATATTTTACGAAAAATATCTGTGAAAAGCTTGTCAACTGCTTAAAGGACCGTTATTTAATACCTTTTATTAATTACACCGGCAAAAAGTAATTTGATTGGTTTTCCAAATGGAAAGTGGAAAAAGAGTTTTATTGATCATTTCGGGTGGCATTGCGGCCTACAAAAGTCAGGAATTGATCCGGGATTTGCACCGCCGTGAAATTGCCGTGCGCTGCATCCTGACCGATGCCGGCAGCTATTTTGTGACGCCATTTTCATTGGCTGCTCTAACCGGGGATAAAGTCTACTTGGATTTATTTTCTCTCACCGATGAGAGTGAAATGGGTCATATTGAGCTGTCCCGGGATGCCGATCTTGTTGTTGTTGCGCCGGCGACCGCCAATATTCTCGCCAAGATGCGGACTGGTATTGCAGATGATTTGGCAACCACCACCCTCTTGGCCACGGATAAGCAGGTGATGATCGCTCCGGCGATGAACGTGCGCATGTGGCAACACGCCGCCACTCAGGAAAATATTACTATTTTGCAAGAGCGCGGCATGCAGGTGATCGGTCCGGAAGAAGGCGAAATGGCGTGCGGCGAATACGGGATGGGACGAATGTCGGAACCCGTTTTAATTGCCGAGGCTATCGAAAATTTTTTTCGTAATGCCGGTCAAACTTCCGAGGAGCCCCAAAAAAGTTTGATCGGCAAAAAAGCCATCATTACCAGTGGCCCTACCCACGAAGCGATTGATCCAGTGCGCTACCTCGCCAATCATTCTTCCGGTCGCCAGGGCCATGCCATTGCCAAAGCGCTCGCTGCACTCGGTGCCGAAACTGTGCTGGTATCCGGACCAACCCAATTGGCGGACCCGGCCAATGTTGCAGTTAAACATGTTCAATCAGCCGAGGACATGCTGGCCGCCTGTGAGGCAGCTCTGCCCGCCGATATAATGGTGTGCGCGGCGGCTGTTGCCGATTGGCGGGTGGCCAATCCACCACAGGAAAAGATAAAGAAAAACGGCGTCATGCCATCGCTGGAACTGATTGAAAATCCGGATATTCTCGCCAATGTCAGCCAGTTGGCTAAAAACCGGCCGGCTTTGGTTATCGGTTTTGCTGCTGAAACCAAAGACGTTGTTTCTTATGCCCAGGCTAAACTTGCCAAAAAAGGCTGCGATTGGATTGTCGCCAATGACGTGTCACCGGAAACCGGCACCTTTGGTGGTGAAAACAATACGGTGCATGTGATTGATGCCGAAACAATTGAAGATTGGCCAATTCTTTCAAAAGAAGATATCGGCCAAAAACTTGCTGCCCGAATTGCCACTTATCTTGAAAACATTCCTACATGAGTAGAGTAAAAGTATCTGTCCAACGTCTGGATCACGGTAAGGATTTACCATTGCCTGAAATTCAAACCGAATTATCGGCAGGGGTTGATTTATTGGCCGCTGTCGAAGGCAATATCGAATTGACACCTGGAGATCGCACTATCGTGCCTACAGGCCTTATGATTGCGTTGCCTGCCGGTTTTGAAGTGCAAATTCGGCCGCGCTCGGGTTTAGCGATTAAAAGCGGTATCACCGTGCTGAATAGTCCGGGTACCATTGATGCGGATTATCGCGGCGAAATTGGCGCTATCATGATCAATCAGGGACAGGAAACGTTCACCATTAAACGCGGCATGCGGATTGCCCAAATGGTCGTCGTTCCGGTAGTTGGTATTGAGTGGGTCGAAACCGACACATTGCCGGAGACCACACGGGGTGCGGGTGGTTTTGGTTCAACAGGAACGGATGGGATTTAAAAAACCGTAGGTTAAAGAAAGGTATGGGGAAATGTTAAGGCTTTCAAAAAAAATGCTGTTTGCCATTGAAGCTGTCGTTGACATCGCTTATCACGCCAGCGGCCATCCGGTGCAAAGCCGGGATATCACCCGGCGTCAAGGCATTCCACGGCGTTATCTTGAACAGGCCTTGCAACAATTGGTGCGGGCAAATCTGTTGACTGGCGTACGCGGCCCACGGGGTGGATATAATCTTGCGCGTGAACGCCGCCGCATATCGGTCGGTGATATTGTGCATGTTATGCACAATATGGAACAAACCGGTGATCCACTGGATGAGGAAACCGGATCGGAATTGACCCAATCGGTTATCCGCCCGCTGTGGCAGGAAATCCAGGCGGAGATGATTGATCGCCTGAATGATATTTCGATTGATCACTTGTGTCAGCGAGCTCAATCACACGGGGTTGTCAGCGAAGGCCACCAGAGCCTGGATTTTACTATTTAACGACAAATATTTGAGGCCAATAACGGACCGGTAAGCGGGAGAATAAGATGACGGATAATAAGGGTGAATTTAGAGGTCAGATCTACAACAGCATTGTTGATACTATTGGCGCAACGCCGTTGGTTCGCTTCAACTGCTTGCCGGAAGAAGATGGCTGCAAAGCCGACATATTGGGAAAATGTGAATTTTTTAACCCACTGGCCTCGGTTAAGGATCGCATCGGCAATGCTATGATTGATGCCGCTGAGACTGCCGGTGAGCTGCAGCCCGGTTCCGTCATCGTAGAGCCAACTTCCGGCAATACAGGTATTGCCTTAGCTTTTGTGGCTGCTGCCAGAGGTTATCGTTTGATCCTTACCATGCCGGAAAGCATGTCGATGGAACGCCGCAAAATGCTGTATCTTTTGGGTGCTGAAATTGAGTTGACACCCGCCGCCAAAGGCATGCCGGGTGCAATAGCGCGGGCGGAAGAATTACTCAAAGAACATCCCGGTGCCTTTATGCCGCAACAGTTCAGCAATGATGCCAATCCGGAAGTTCACCGCAACACCACAGCGGAAGAAATTTGGCAGGACACCGACGGCAAAGTTGATGTGGTTATCTCAGGTGTTGGCACCGGCGGCACGCTGACCGGTGTCGCTGAAGTAATAAAAGCCAAAAAACCAGATTTTAAAATGATTGCCGTGGAACCGGAAGACAGTCCAATATTATCTGGTGGCTTTCCGGGCCCGCATAAAATCCAAGGCATCGGCGCCGGCTTCGTGCCGGACAATCTTAATTTAGATATGGTCGATGAAATTATTCAGATCGGCAATGAGACGGCCTTTGTGACGGCGCGCCGCGCCGCTAAGTC
>CAJWIB010000034.1 GCA_913041095.1 uncultured Rhodospirillaceae bacterium
TAGCAGAATCTCAGTTTTAAGATAGAAAATATCGGGGCTACTTGGGAAATAGGGGTTAAAAGATGTCTCTGCAGTAAAAAAACCTAAGGGATCATCCAAGTTTTCATAACCTAAGCCGAATCCTTCTGAGCCAAAAGCAGCGCCTAAATCACTATGTGACGCACTATTTTGCTGGTCTCCTAGCGGCCAAGTCGGTCGATTCCAAGTCGTATCTGAGCGCACAAGCCGATCAACTTGCTCATCAGACATGCCTTCATAATAGTTCCAAGACCTATTGTAAATGCGTACGTGCTCTAAACAAAACCAGCGATATTCACGAATTTGTTCCCGTGATTTGGGCGCGCGATGATCTCCGTCGCTTTGGCAGCCCGGCCAATCGCAATTTTGCTGGCTCGATTCGGCAGTTGCGTCGCCTATTAGCACAAATATATTGTCCGGATTATAAGTTATAATAATATAATATGGATACAAAAATAAGCACTGACAAGTACCGCCATTTTTCAAATTATGCGCCATTAATTTCATAATGCGGAATTATTGTAAGATAGGTTATAATTGGCATGTATTTCTTGGGGTTTCTGATTCGGTAGATTTTTTATGAGAAAAAACTGGTTGTTTAAATGCCATTGAAATAAATCGAAATATTTTTACACTTGAAAAATGCATACCCGGGTATCAGATTTATTGCATTATCGATATAATTCTGGAGTGAAATTCAGAAGAAATTTGTTTAAACTTAAATTTAATATACTGTTGATTTATATAAATAATTGGCCAAGAGGGATTCGCTAAATCATTAATTTAACGATGAAAAAGTAGAGAAAAATGACTTACAAACATGTACGCAAAAATGTAACGATCCACGGTCACCGAACTAGCATGAGCCTTGAAACGGCGATTTGGTCTGGCTTGGAAGAAATTTGTAAACGCGAAGATATCACTTTTAATCAATTATGTTTTTTGATCGACCGTTCACGGGAAACCATTAGCAGAACGTCTGCGGTTCGCACTTTTATAGTCAATTATTACCGCTATATTGCTGACAAATGTTCGGATAGTAACTGTATTGAAGGTAAAGTAGGTATAGGGCTTGAGTTAGTCGCAGTTAAATCCGATTAGTCTAAACTTCAATACTTAATCAGTTTCTGCCCCTTCATAATAATCGGGCCAGAAATTCTTAACTATCGGGCCATCAGCGGTGAAAGCGTGACAAGTGTCAATAACTATCGGCCGCTTTTCCGGTTTTTTTGTGAGGCTGGCCTTTTTAGGGATGATCGACTGATAAGCTGTCGTCGCTAAGGGCCCCACTAATAATTGATTGATATGGGTGCAGCCTTTGATGCCGCCGATGGCTTTGTGCACATTACGGGTCCAGCCGGGAGTTATTTTCAATCCTTTGAGCGCTTTGACCCCGTCGTTAACGGCTGGGCAGATATGAAATGGCCCAGCTTCGGTTGATGCCTCTGCGTCCTGAACGACCAATTCACTATCGACGGTAAGACGAAGGAACATATCGTGGACCGGCGTGCCGGCGCTAATCATACCGCGTTCCCTATTGTCAAAAGTATAGGTCTTGGTGTCGGTGATACGCCCTTCAATATCCCACAAACCATCTTCACGCTCATAACCCACACAACGTATTTCTCGGGTGTGGATATGTTTCCGATTTACAGGTGGTGACAACGGCATGATAAAACTCCTTAAGACCTGGTGATTCAATTCCCAGGCCGGTCTTAGGTTAATAAATGCGATTGGTCAAATCGATCGGAGATGGGCGGTTTATTCAGCTGGTTGCGGTGGATTGATGCGAATGGCCGTGATCTGATGGCGATGACGGCGCATAATATCAAAGCGCAGTCCATAAAACATAAAGGCTTGACCAACCTCGGGAATACGCCTGGATTCGTGAAGAATTAGGCCGGCAATAGTGGCGGCTTCCTCATCCGGCAGATTCCATTCAAATTGGCGATTAAGATCGCGGATGGTAAAACTACCGTCGACAATATAAGAGCCATCCGGCTGCGGTCTGAGCCCCGGTACGCTGATGTCATGTTCATCGACAATATCGCCGACAATTTCTTCCAATATATCTTCGAGCGTGACGACACCTTCAAGGCTGCCATACTCATCGACAACGAGAGCAAAATGTTCATGACGATCACGAAAAGCCTGTAATTGATCCAGCAAGGGCGTGGTTTCTGGAATAAACCAGGCTTCAGACGCCAGGTCCTCAATATTAATATCGAAATTACCGTCATTGTCGTGAATAGCGCGCAAGACCTCTTTAGTGTGAATAACACCAATGACATTGTCCGGCTGATCACGCCACAACGGCATCCTGGTATAAGGACTGGCGAGTACCTGACTAACGATCTCTGCAGCGGGCTCATTGGCATTAATCATGGTGACGGTTTTGCGGTGAACCATAATTTCACCAACTTCGACTTTCGCCAGATCGAGTACACTGCGCAGCATGGCGCGTTCATGTTGCACTGTTTCGTCGTCTTCTTCGCCACTTTGATGAAGCTCGATCGCGCCCCGCAATTCATCGGTTTTGGAAACAAAGTCCTCACCGCTGTGAAGATGAACGCCAAATACACGCAGGGCAATCCGCACTACCCATTGGGTCGCAAAGGTAATTGGCGAGAGAATGAAAACAAAAGGGCGGATAATTGGTGCTATGCGCAAGGCTGTCCGATCGGCATTTTGCAGCGCATAGGTCTTAGGCAAAATCTCGGCAAACATAACCACTAGTGCCGTCATGATCACGGTTGCATAGGCAATACCAGCTTCGCCGAACTTGCCGATAAGAATACTGGTAGCCAACGCAGAGGCCAGGATATTGACTAGATTATTGCCGATCAAAATCGCGCCAATGAGCCGGCCTTTACCTTCTTGCAGTTTATTGACAGTCTGAGCGTAGTGATTACCTTTTTGTTCCAGTTGGTGCATCAGCGGGCGCGAGGCACCGGTCAGCGCCGTTTCCGAGCCGGAGAAAAAAGCAGATAAAATAATCAATACAGCAATAGCGGCCAGCATGGTCAGCATAATATTATCCAGTTAGTCGCACCTAATCGCATTGTCAATGATCAGGCGGGCATCCGCCATGTCGATATCGCGGGCGACGAAGGTCTCGCCAATCGCGTGGGCAAGAATAAAGGTTATTTTGCCGTCCTCGATTTTTTTATCTGATTGCATATGGTCCAATAGAGCATCGGTATTCCAGGTGATACCGGCAACGTCGGTTGGGCTGGTTGGCAGGCCAACAGCAGCGTAGTGCGCGCACACGCGATTTACATCGTCTTGGGTGCATAATCCCAGGTGAGCCGAAAGATCGAAGGCTAGACATATACCGAGGCCAACAGCTTCACCGTGCAACAATTTTTCGCTGAAACCGGTTTCAGCCTCCAGTGTGTGACCAAAGGTATGACCGAGATTTAGCAAAGCCCGGCGGCCTTGCTCGGTTTCGTCTTCGGCGACAATCTTCGCTTTTGACCGACAACTCATAACAACGGCTTGGTGCTGGTGGTTTTTATTGCCGTTGCAGAGTTCACAACCAATTTGTTCGAGCCAGGTAAAGAAATCCGGATTATCGATGAGGCCGTATTTGGCTACTTCCGCATAGCCGGCCAGCACTTCGCGTTTCGGCAAGCTGTCCAATGTATCGATATCGGCAAGCACCAAGCGCGGTTGATAAAAGGCGCCGACTAAATTCTTTCCGTGTTGAGAGTTGATACCGGTTTTACCGCCAACTGAGCTGTCAACTTGGGACAATAAAGTTGTCGGTATTTGCACGAAATCGATACCACGCAACACCGACGCCGCCGCAAAACCCGTTAAATCGCCGATAACGCCGCCGCCCAGCGCAATCAGCGCACATTGGCGGTCAATTTTCATTGCTAGAATTTGGTCAAAAAGCTGTTCAAAATAATCGATGCTTTTGGTTTGCTCACCAGCCGGCAGAATGATGCTTTCTGAGTTTAGCCCCGCTGTATCCAGTGAAATCTCCAAGCTTGCCAAATAAAGTGGAGCAACGTTTTCATCAGTTACCACGATGACGCGCTGGCTACGGATGACAGGTTTGATTAATGCGCCAGCCTGAGCCAGCAGCCCATCACCGACATGGATATCATAGCTGCGTTCACCCAACTCGACATTAAGTGTTTCATATTTAGGCATTAGGGGTTTGGTTCCTTTGGGATATTTGCCGGTGGGTGATTTTTTAACTCCCGCATGATCCTTTTGGCCGTTTCCGATGCCGGCTCGTCACTAACATCGACGGCAAAATCCGCTTTGGCATATACCGGATAACGTTCATCTATCAAACCTGCAAGTATTTCACGGCCGTTGCCTTTGTTCAGTAATGGGCGGCCACTACGCCGTTCGGTACGCCGCACCAATAGATCAAGATCAGCGCGCAGCCACACGGCAACACCGTGTTTACTTATTTCTACCTGTGTCTCTTCGTTCATGAAGGCGCCGCCACCGGTTGACAGGACCGCCGGCGCTTTACTTAAAATGCGCTGAATGACCCGGCGTTCGCCATCGCGGAAATATTTTTCACCAAAGCGGTTAAAGATTTCCTGGATCGAACAGCCGGCTGCAAGCTCAATTTCCTCATCGGCATCTAAAAACGGCAGGCCAAAAGAGGACGCAATGATGCGCCCTAATTTGGTTTTACCAGCACCCATTAGGCCAACAAGGACAATAAATTTACCTTGCAACCAGTCGGGTAAGTCGACTATTTCTTGGTCCATAAGTGTTATTTATCACGTTATTTCGCGTTTGGGTGAATTTGGGGCCTTTATTTGCCGAAAAATTGCCATAGTTTGAAAATAGTTTATTCCTGGAATACTTCTATAGGGTGGTAACAACCACTCTAAGCAATTAAAAGTACTAAAAATTAATGTGCCGCGAGTTTACGGAGCAATTTAGGCGATGAAAAGTTTGTCACGAATAATGGTTTTAGTCGTAGTGTTGTTAATTGCTGGTACCGCAATATTTTTATCAACCTGGGATATCCCGGCTCCGATTTCCAAAGTAGAAAAAGTTATACCGAATGATCGATTTGAAAAATAGAAAATTATGCAAAGGCGTTGGTATCTCGCTGGCGATTGTCGGTTCGATCCTAAGTGTAGAATTTGGCTCAACAGTTTCTGCGCAAACGACAGGTCAGAAACCGACATCGCTTGCGCCGGCAAAGGTTTTAACGCCTGAACCAGCAGCCACCCAATCACCGGGGCAGTTGCAGGTAAACGCTCTGCAACCACAATCATTGGCGCCGCCGCCATCGGCGAAGGTCTTGGTGCCGCTTCAAATCAATGTTGAAGGGCTGGAGAAAATTGACAGTGATTCTGTCGGTACGCTTACCGAAGAGCAAGGCGGGTTTGGCATCAATATGTGGGAGGGTACGTCCCGCAATCTGGTTGAAAAGTTATTTCCCAAATTACCGGTTAATTCGTCATCGCGCACGATGCGGAGTTTGATGCGCCGTTTACTGTTGAGCACAGCTAAAGCTCCGGTTAATGCTGATCCGCTTGATAATCAATTGGCCTCCGCGCAACCCGATCAAGTGCCGGTGGCCGATCCCAAAGTGCCGAAACCGGAGGAAGAAGGCAAACTCCTCATCATGCGGATTGAGCGCTTGTCAGCGATGGGTGATGTTGCGGCGGTCGATGGCTTATTAAAAGTAGCCCCTAATCGGGATACCGATCACGCCCTGTTGCGCAGCGAAACCGATGTGCTGTTTTTTTCGAACGATAATGCCCGCGCCTGTCCGCTCGTGGCATCGCAAATCCACAATGTCGATACGCCGTATTGGCAAAAAGCGTTTATCTATTGTCAGGCGCTGGCGGGTGAACACGATAAAGCTACTCTCGGGGCTGATCTGTTGCGCGAAACCGGTGAAAAAGATGAAGTGTTTTTTGGCCTGATTGACGCGTTAACCGGTGTGGAAAAATTTGAGGTTGCCAGTTTGACCAATCCAGCGCCGCTGCATTTTTCGATGATCCGGGCGGCCAAAGCAAAATTGCCGAAAGATGTCACATCGTCCAATAATCCGGCTGTGCTCAAAACCATTGCGACCAGCCCCAACGCGGAGCCGGCCTTACGCATTGATGCGGCGGAACGCGCCGAGGCAATGGGTGCGCTGGATACCGAAGTGCTGCGCCAGCTTTATGCTGGGGTGACATTTACCAAGCAAACTCTCGACAATGCCTTGTCGCAAGCCAGCGCCGAACGCACCGCGCTTAGTCGGGCGCTGCTTTATCGCAAAGCCTTGGTCGAAAGCATTGCCACCGCAAAGGCTGAAATTCTGGTACAGGTGTTTAAATTGGCCCGTGAAGGCGGTTTGTTCCAATCGACTGCACGGGTTTACCACCGCATTTTAAAAGAGTTTCAGCCGACCCAAGATTTGGTTTGGTTTGCTCCCGAAGCTGCCCGCGCCCTGCTGGCTGCCGGTGACGGTCCAGCCGCCACGATCTGGTTCAATGTGTTACGGACGACCGGAATCATCAATGAGAAGGCGGCTGCCTTACGCGATCAATTGATGCCGCTCGCGCGCCTGACCGGTAATGTCGCCGATGAAGAATGGAGCACCACCAAGCTTGATGGCTGGTGGCGAGCGGAGACGGTGACGAGCGAAGAGAAACCGGTTGATATCGAGCGCGCCCATAAACGGGCTACCTTGCTGTATAACCTGCTTGAAGCCCAAGGTGATCCGGTGTCGGCACGGCGCTGGGAAGCGCTGTTGGATGGCCCGCCGCAGTCCTCGACCGTAATGCCGCAATCTGCTCTGTGGCGTTCGCTCAATAAAGCCACCGATGAAGTAAAGAAGGCCGAAACCGTATTGCTGGCGATGCTGGCTTTGGGCCAAGCTGGACCGACCCAGGTAAATCCAACCGTGCTGCGCCAAGTAGTGACCAGTCTCAGGATGGTTGGGCTGCCCCAAGAAGCCCGCTCCCTGGCGCTTGAGGCGGCGGTTGCCGAGGGACTTTAAACACCTTTGCTTCCAGCCATTTTTGAGAAATTTTCAAAAAATAGTGTAAGATCGGTCAACAATTTTTAATCAAGCTCCGTTATACTTTGCTCATGTTGCGAAAAAAGAGAGTCCGGCCTAAGCCCCCACCATCTCGGCAGGTTGAAATATTTCTGGAAATGATGGCCGCCGAGCGTGGAGCGTCCGCCAACACGATTGCTGCTTACGGTCGTGATCTTGGAGAATTTGGTGTCTTCATGATGCGGCGTAAACGCAATATCGAAGCGGCAGTTGCTAAGAATATCCAAGATTACCTGGCCCAACTCAAATCTCGCGGCAGGGCAACGACGACACATGCCCGCAAACTATCGGTGCTCAAGCAATTTTTTCAATTTCTTTATGCCGAGCACTGTCGCGATGATGATCCTTCGGCGGGGATTGATGCGCCAAAAACTGGCCGTGCCTTGCCGAAATATCTAAGTGAATCAGAAGTCAACAAATTGCTCGCCAGTGCCCATTCCCAAGAGGGCGCAACCGGTACCCGTATTACCGCGCTGGTTGAGCTGCTTTATGCCACCGGTCTCAGGGTTTCAGAACTGGTCGGTCTGCCAATGGCGGCAATTTCCAGAGATGGCCAAACGGTGATTGTCCGGGGCAAGGGAAGTAAAGAGCGCATGGTACCTTTGAGTGATCCGGCGCGTGACGCCATCGCCACTTATTTGGAACTGCGACCAGCATTTTTGATTAAAGATACACCATCCAATTATTTATTTCCGTCCAAAGCTAAAGAGGGGCATCTGACGCGAGCCGGGTTTACCATGCTGTTAAAGGATTTGGCGGCGGTGGCGGGCATAGAATCCAAACGCGTTTCCCCCCATGTGCTGCGCCATTCTTTTGCCAGCCATATGCTGGCCCATGGGGTTGATTTGCGGACCTTGCAACAATTATTGGGCCATGCCGACATTTCGACAACGCAAATCTATACTCATGTGTTGGAAGAGCGGTTAAAAACCCTCGTTACCCGCAGTCATCCTCTCGCCAAATAGGAATATGAAGAGCTTATTTTTAACGATAAGACGCCTTACGCGCCTCGTGAGCGACCATCTGGCACGGGCAGTTCCTCATCTTCCGGCAATCTGGCCCAGCCGAAATCATCAAAAATCGTATAAAGCGCCGGCATCAACAGTAAAACCATAAGCGTTGCCGCGAAAAGACCGAAAGCCAAGCTGGTAACCAAGGGGATCAGCACTTGCGCCTGCAGGCTGGTCTCCGTCAATAGCGGCAGCAGCCCCATAATCGTTGTAGTCGAAGTCAAAAGAATGGCTCTAAACCGCATCCGGGAGGCATGACGCGCGGCTTCAGCGGCAGTGTCGCCGGCACGCCGCTGGATGCGAATAAACTCCATCATCAGAATGGCATTGTTGACGACGATGCCGGCTAGTGAAGCAAACCCAACAATGCTTGGCATGGTCATGTCAAGGCCGATCAGATAGTGACCCCAGATCACGCCGATCAGCCCCATCGGGATGGCCACCATAACAATGAATGGCTCGATATAACTGCGAAAAAGAAAACTCAACAGCAGGTACACGCCAATCAATCCGAGACCAAAGCCACTAAATATTGAACCCCGCGTCTTGGCTCCTTCGTTAACCTCACCGTGATAAGAAACCTTAATTGAGGGATACTTTTTAGCAAATTTCGGCAGATAACTATTTGTCATATCGGTGAGTATTTCGCCGATATTTCCGAGGTTGGTGTCGACGTTACCCTGCAGGCTCACCGTCCGTTTACGGTTGATACGGTGAATGCGGGCATAGCCGCGGCCGCTTTCAAGGATGGCAACTGAATCCAATGGGATTTGACCACCGTCTGGAGCAGTGACGCTGAAGTATTCGAGATCGCTCAGGCTGTTTTTGTCATCCTTTGCCAGGCGTACATCGATTTCATAAGACTCCTTGCCAACTTGAATTTCACTGGCTGTTTTGCCAAACAAAGCCGATCGTAGTTGTGAGGCGATCATCTGCGCATTGAGGCCTAGCGCCGTCGCACCAGCGCGGAGCCGTAGCTGAATTTCCGGTTTGCCAGGTCTCAGATCATCCGAAAGATCAATCACGCCTCGATAGGCACCGAGCCAATTTTTCATCTCGATCGCCGCCGCCTTTAATTGATTGAGGTCTTCGCCTTTGAGCCGGATATCAATCGCACGGCCCACGGGTCCCAGCATGGGCTCGGTATATTTTAGCGCAATGACATCGGTAAGCTTGCCAGTTTCATGCCGCCAACGGTTAAGCACTTGATCGACATTTAAAGTTCGTTCCTCGGTGCCAAGCAAATCCACGGTAACGGTCGCGATATGGGGGCCGGATTCATAAGCATCAATATTACTGTTGAAGGTGATATTGATGTTTTTCACCAGAGCTTGGCCATCGGGTTGATTAGGCGCGACTTCAGCACTGATTTTACCGATTGCCGCGGTGAGTTGGGCCACCACTTCGGTCGTGTGCACGAGCGGTGTGCCTTGGGGCAGCAGCAGGCGCGCCTCGACGACATCGCCTTCGATATCCGGGAAGGGGCGAAACTTAAGCTTACCGCCGGCCATCATACTGAGCGAAGCAATAAAGATCATCACTGCGAGACCGGCCGTAAAATAGCGCCAATTGATTGCCCAATTCACAACATTGGACAAAATGTGGTCGCGGGCCCAATTGATGCCACCTTCGAGCTTGAGGCGAAGCGCGTTCGGTTTCTTGTCCTGGTTTTTCTCCAGCGAAGCCTTGATGTGGTGGGGCAGGATGAGAAACGCTTCGATCAGGCTGACACTCAACGTAACGATCAAAATTATCGGCATCATTTTCAAAATGGAGCCAAGATTTCCTTTAATGAAGGCGAGGGAGCCGAAGATACAGATGGTGGTTAAAAATGACGAGATAACCCCCGGGGCAACTTGCTTGGTGCCTTCGATGGCAGCTTGCAGGGGAGCGAGACCTTTAACCATGTGGGCAGCAATATTTTCAGCGATGACGATGGCATCGTCGACTAACAATCCAATCGCGATTAACAAGCCAACCATGGTGATCAGATCGAAGGACAGACTAGCCAGCGACATGACAGCAATAGTGCCCATGAAGGAAACCGGGAATCCCATCGCCACCCAAAACGAGAAACGAATGTTGAAAAATAACCACAGTGTCAAAAAGACCAGAACCAGTCCTTGGGCGCCATTTTTTACCAGGAGGGTTAAGCGGTCTCGGACGATTGATGAAATGTCACGAGTCACATCAAAAGAAACTCCGGGTGGGGCACGTTGTTTTTCTTTTTGAATAAAGGCTTTAACTGCATCAATAACTTTCAACGTATCTTCAGTTTTAGTTTTGGAAACGTCCAAGATCGCAGCGCGTCTGCCGTTGAAGAGGATGCGGTCTTCGGTTTTCTCAAATAGATCGGTTATTTTGGCGATGGTGCCGAGCCGCACTTCCGCCCCAGAGGCTGCACCGACAACGATAAGGTCTTGAAATTCTAATGGATTATGGCGCTCATCTGAAAACCGGACCAGCACATCGTTGGCGCTGGTTTCAATAGTGCCAGCGGGTAAATTGACACTTTGCTTGGCGATGGTATTGGCAATATCCGATACGCTGATGCCGTATTGACGCATGATTTGGGCCGGCACTTCGATGCGGATTTGATGATCTGAAAATCCTTTGATCTTAATTTGCGAGATATTTTCATCCGCCAGCATCTTGTCTTTGAGGATTTCGGCGTAGGCCTTGAGATCAGGTGTCGCCATCGGACCAGTTACAGCGACGGAGGCGACGAAATCGATCTGGCCGAGTTTACGAATGATTGGGTCTTCGGCCTGGTCAGGAAAATTATCAATCGATTCCACTTCGGTTTTGATGTTGTTGAGAAAATCATCGAAACTTTTACC
This sequence comes from uncultured Rhodospirillaceae bacterium, assembly GCA_913041095.1. Taxonomy (GTDB): domain Bacteria; phylum Pseudomonadota; class Alphaproteobacteria; order Rhodospirillales; family UBA2165; genus TMED23. The sequence goes on from CAJWIB010000034.1 coordinate 10,908, forward strand.
CTCGACCATTTTTACTGTCGCAGTGCCGCGATTCTCCCGGGCGTCACAGCGGGTTTCTTCGATATTTTTGATGCTTTCAACGGCATCCTCAATGCGCTGGCAGATCGCCTCTTCGACTTCCTCAGGGGTTGCACCAGGATAGAAGACTTGAATTTCAACGTCGCGAGCAGGGATTTCTGGAAAAGTTTCACGTTTAACCGTCGGTGCTGACAAAGCACCAATCAGCAGCAAGGCGATCATCAACAGATTGGCGGCGGTGGGGTGAGCGGCGAAATAGCGGACCATTACAAACGATCCTCCCCATCAGCAGCTTTCCGAAGCGATTGTTGAACGGCAGTGTCCTCAACTGTGCTTAACAACATGCCGTTAATTGCTGGAATAAGATCACTGACCACGACGCGTTCGCCGCTTGCCAGCCCGGCTGCCAGCACGGCCAAATTACCTTGGTTGTAAGCGATATCGACTGGCTTAATCTGCAGACGATTGTCTTTGTTGGCAATATAGACACGGCCACTATGGAGAGCTGAGCGTGGCAATACGATTTTGTCCTTCTGCGGTATGCCCCGAAGTTCAACCTCGACATACATGTTTTTCGCCAACGGTAGACGGTGGCCGTTGGCTGACAAATTATAAGGATTGTTGACCGCCACGATAACACCGAGGGTTCGCGTGCGCGGATCCAAACGGTCACTTACGCGGACAACACGTCCGGGCCAGGAAACATTGAGATTGGCGCTGCGCAGCCGTACAATCGGTTTGAGACCCAGAATTTGCTCAATATTAGTTGAGGCCGTAGCTGCCGAAAAATTCTTCAGCCGCGAGCGATCCAGCAGCTGCGCCATTTTATCAACCGGTAGCTGAGCCGAAACTTCAGAGACATCGATACTGTCGGCAACAACAAGTGTTTTTCCCTGGCCGGCAAATTGGGCCAGTTCGATATTGACTTCTGCAATGCGGGCGTCAAAGGGCAGGATGATGGTTGTCCGCGCCAAATCCAGTTTGGCATCCTTGAGCTTGATGGTCAAAGTTGCGCGTTGGGCGTCTAGTTGCTCAGCTTCGGCGGGCAAGAGATTTAAGCTGTTTCTGAGACTTTGCATGCTTTGACGACGGGCAAGGAGGGTGCGTTCTTCCTGGTCGACGGCCGCCTGACTGACGGCGCGCCGTTTCAGCAATGCCTGCTTGCGTTTGAGGTCTTTTTGGTTGAGGGCAAGGCTGCGCCACTCAATGGCAAGCGAGGCTTTGGTGTTTTTCTCGCGTGCTTTTAGCCCTGAAATCTGGGCGTTAATCGCGCGGGTGTCAGCTTCAATACTTTGCTGGGCAAGCAAATAGTCGGTTGGATCAATTTTTAAGATGACGGTATCTTTGGGCAGAATGGCGCCAGCTTTCAGCAGCGGGTGGATTTCAATAATTTTACCGGAAACTTGGGCAACCGCTTCCCAAACAGTACCCGGAGTTACGTTGCCGAAGCCAAGTGCGCGTGGCACGACTGTTAGTTTCTGAACCGAGATCACGCGCACTTTCTTGGCGATTTCTTGAAGCGGCTCGTGCTGAGGTGCCTGGCGATTTTTGACTTGATACGCCATCAGCACCACGCCGATCAGGATCGGCGGGATGATCAAAAGGCGTTTCATAATCTTCTTTTTGTCAAAAGCCATAACTAATTTCCTTCATCAGGTGAGCTCTTTGACGAGCTGAGTTCAAGGGAATTTAATAAAGATTGCGTGGCAATTTCGGCGATCGTGGCGACACGCTCAGGTGAGTAGCCGTCCCAATTGAGACGTTTCCATAAGACCACGCGGGCGATACCAAACACGACGATTTGACCCAATATGGCATGGGCTCGAATTACACATTCCTCATCGTCTATTGGTTTTTGCAAAACTGCTGCAGCGATGGCGGTGATGGTCCGATGAAGCGGCTCGATACGCCCCTTATACAAGATATCGAAATTACCGGAGGGGTTAGCGTATTCTCGCATGACCAGCGGAGCCCGCCAGCACATAAAATCATCTTGGAGAAGGAAGCGGAAGAGGTTGTTAACTAAGCCGGTAATCACTGGCACAAGTTTTTTCCTATCCTTGGTGGTAGTTAATATACTATCCTGAATTTTTTGGAGCCCAGGGCCAAAATAGGGCTCAGTATCGTTAACCAGTTGTTCAAGCACCGCCCGGTATAGGCCTTCCTTGCCACCAAAGTGATAATTGATGGCCGCAATATTAGCACCGGAATCCCTGGTCAGTTGACGGGTCGAAACACTCTCATAGCCATGAATGGAAAAAAGCTTCAATCCCTTTTCCAGCAACTGATTACGGGTCTCATCACCACGGTTTGACGGTACTTCCTTGGGCACTATTCACTCCTATAGATTAAAGATATTATATCTTAAACAATCGATTAAAACAAACGTTTGTTTTAAATAGTAATAAAAGCTAATAATTGCGCTGGTTGCGTCGATTATTCTTTTTCTTCAATTTTCGGCAGCTTGTCAGCCAGTACCGGGGCAAAAATCGCGACAGAAAGAACGACACCGACGCCGATCATGAACAACCAAACGGGTGGCTCCTCATTGGTCGAGTTGCTGAAATTCATGCAGCCATCACCGCAATTAGTGCCATCGCCAAGAACAAAAGTAACAACGCCGAAAAAAGTGAGCACAACGATCATCAACCCTACACCCCAAATGCGCCGCCGGCGCAAGCTGGCTTCAGGGCCAAAATCTTTGACCGGCGGTAA
>CAJWIB010000035.1 GCA_913041095.1 uncultured Rhodospirillaceae bacterium
GTTTTCCGGACAAAGGCACCAGCAGTCAAATCCGTCAACGGGTCGCACGTTCTGTCTTCCCTGAAGCGGTGATGAACCCGCCGGTAACGTGGCGCGGCGTCTATGGTTATTACGGCCAAAGCGCGGAACAGCAATTCACCGAATGCAAGTTCCCCTTTGACGGATATTCTGAAATCAAGATGCTCTTCCGTCAGGGATCGTCCTATATCGGCACGATGACCGATTCCAACCGCTGGGTGAATATGTACCGCCATCCGAATATGGAATTCGCGGTCAACCAGACGATCTACAACGAACCAGAAGCCAGGATGGCCGATCTGGTATTCCCGGTTTGTACCAATTTCGAACGCTGGGATATTGGCGAATGGGCACGGATTTCAGGATATTCCCGCCATCTCAGCCCGACCAATGCCCGCGTCATCGTGCTGCAGCAAAAATGTATTGAACCTTTGGGCGAGTCTAAACCCGATTACGAAATCTTTGCCATGCTGGCCAAAAAACTTGGTATCGAGGAAAGGTTTACCGAAGGCCGCACTGATTTTGAGTGGGCCAAACGTATGTATGAGATTTCTGATCTGCCTAAGGTGACAAACTGGGAGGACTTCCGGGAAAAAGGCTACTACGTGGTGCCGGTACCGGAAGATTATGTCGGCAAGCCGGCCTTCCGCTGGTTCGCCGAAGGGCGACCCAAGGACACCGACGATTGGGGCCCAGGTTTGAAAGACAATCCGACCCTAGATGGCAAAGGTCTTTCAACGCCGACCCAGAAGATCGAATTTGAAGCTCAAACCTTGAAACGGTTTGATCCCAATGATGAGGAGCGGCCTTTGGTACCAAAATACATCCCCTCCTGGGAAGGCACGGAAACCGAGGATTTGCTTAAGAAATATCCTTTGCAGCTGATCACACCACATCCTCGCTTTACCTTTCACTCCCAACATGATGGCAAGGATTTGTGGAATGAGGAAATTCCTCACCAACGACGGCTTAAAGACGGCTACCGCTATACCGTGATGCGGATGCATCCTGACGATGCCGCAGAACGGGATCTTAAGGATGGAGATTTGGCCCGCGTCTACAATGACCGCGGCACGGCTCTCTCAATCATCACCATAACGCCGCGTATGGTGAAAGGTGTCATCCATTCGTATGGTTCCGGTGGCGGCTACGACCCGCAAGGTGATAGTCCAGGTGATGCTGACAACATTGATCGCGGCGGAACCATGAATCTGCTTACATCGTCGCGATGGATATCGAAGAATTGTCCTGGTATGGCTCCGAATAGCTGTCTGGCGGAAATAGAGAAATGGGAAGGAGCTGAATAATGGCCCGTTACGGACTCGTGATTGATTTGGATTATTGCATTGGATGTTATAACTGCCAAATCGCCTGTAAAGACGAACATGTCGGCAATGAGTTTGCGCCGGTGGCTAAAAGTCAGCCAACGTTTGATCATTTCTGGGTTGGCATCGAAGAGGTCGAGCGGAACTATTCCGACTCGCGGATCGAAGTCACCTATATCCCGACGCTGTCACAAAGTAAGAATTTGCTGGACGTGGCTAAAGATGGAGAAGTCTATGAACGCCCGGACGGCATCGTCATCATTGATCCGGAAAAAGCAGCCGGCAAAAAAGAGTTGTTGGATGCTTGCCCGAGTGGACGGGTTTACTGGAATGAAGAAGCAAATGTTGCGCAAAAATGTACTTTTTGCGCTCACCTGCTCGATAGCGGCTGGACGGAACCGCGCTGCGTGCAGAGTTGCCCAACCAGTTGCATGATCTTTGGCGATCGTGACGACCCCAACAGTGAAATCTCCAAAGCTTTGGCCAATGGGACGGCCCAGCCCTACAATCCGAACGAAACAGACCCGTCAGTCCACTATATCGGCCTGCCATCGCCGGTCGTTTCGGGCACAGTCATCCTCGGCGATTGCGATGAATGCGCCGATGGCGCTGTCGTGACGTTGCTAGATAAAGGGGGAGCGATAGCCAATCAATCGACGGATTGCTTCGGTGATTTCTTGTTCAAAGACCTGGATGTTGGCAAATACAAGGTAAAGGTCGAGAAAGATGGATACGAATCGAATATTGCTGAAATTGAAGTAGAAAGCGATGTGACTCAATTAGGAGATATCATTCTCCATTAGGGCACTGTCAGTCGGCATTATCCGTGTAGGCTGCCGGCAATGGTCTCTCAGTACTGCTGTGTGAACAATTTGATAGCGCAGGTCTTAGGTGCTGATGTTGCTCATGCAGACCCTTCATCACTTGGTACGTGTTTTTATCGTCATAATTGGGTCACAAATCGCATTTAGTCGTATAAAAGACGATTAGATCACAAGTCCGCTAATGGGATAGATGTTCAAAATCATAGGGCAAAACATTTAATTGAAAAACCGATCAAGGCTATCGATAACTTGATCACATTCTTCAATCGTACCGATTGTGATGCGCAAATAGTCGTCGAGGCCGTAGTCTTCATTGGTGCGGACTATAATGCCTTCGCTTACCAAATGTCGGAAAGCGTCGACGGCTTTTCGGTTGGTCTGGGTTGCCGGAAATTTAACGAGTACAAAATTTGCGGCACCCGGCACCATGGTAACACCGAACCGGCTCAAATCTTTGATAAATTTCTTTCGGGCCTGGTCAGTTTCCCGGCGTACTTTGTCGACATGACTAGGATCGGACAAGGCCGCAACCGCACCTGCCTGCGCCATGGCGTTGACATTGCCTATGCCGCGCATGGTGTTGAGCACCGCCGCCATGGAAGCCGAACAATAAGCCCAGCCAACCCGCAGTCCGGCTAACCCCCAAGCCTTGGAAAAAGTGCGTATGACAATGACGTTATTATGTCCTTCCACCAGTTCCAGACCGTCGGTGAAATCTGGATCGTCGACATATTCGCAATAGACGGAATCGACAACCAGGACGATCCGCCTGGGCAGGTTATCCCGAAGGCGTCTCACTTCGCTCGCAGGAATGTAGGTACCTGTAGGATTTTCCGGATTTGCCAGGAACAAAATTTTTGTCCGCTCGGTAACGTTTTCCAACAATGTATCTACATTGGCTGTTAGGTTCGGCGACGGTGCCTTAATGGCGGTGGCGCCGGCGCGGTACGCGACGATGGGAAATTGTAGAAAACCGTATTCGGAAAAGAGTATTTCGTCACCGGGTCGGGCGTAAATTCTGCCGATACCATCAAGGAGTTCCTCCGAGCCATTGCCACATACAATTTGATCGGCTTCCAGATCAAAATGCTGGCCAATGGCATGGCGCAGTTCCGTGCTGAGTGGGTCAGGATAGCGGTGCGGCTTTTCCGCTTGCTCCCTTATAGCGTCCAGAACAGCTTTAGATGCGCCGAAACTGGATTCATTGGTCGCCAGGTTCAGGATATCGACGTCCTTGGGTAGGTCGACTTTTTTGACAACGGACTGGCCGATGCCTTCAATATAGGCGACGGGACGATCTAGTCTTGCAGACATTGATATACCCTCTTTTTAAATGGTTATTTTCTGGAATCTTGGATTCCGCCAGACTTCGCTGGAAATAATTTGTTTGATGCGTTGAATGCCGTCCCACATATCTTCGTGGCTATGGTAGAGAGGACTTATCCCCAGTCGGATGGAATTCGGTTTTCGAAAGGAGCAGATCATACCGTGCTCGAACAAGGCTTCACATAAGGCGCCGGCACCTTCGTGTTCGAAGGCTATATGGCCGCCTTGCAGAAAATAATTCTTGGGAGAGATAACGCTGACGCCAAGATGGCTGCATTCCTGTTCAATCAGCTGAATAACCGTTTCGCTTAAGGAGCGATGCTTAGTCCCCACATCCTTGATGTTGACGTCACGCCAAATATCCACTGCGCAATCGAAGATTTCGTTGGCGATGATGGAAGGTGATCCGGTGTTGTGTCCCTGGACTCCGGGATTGGGGGTAAATGTATTGGCGAAAGCGAAGAAGTCGGCATGACCCAGCCAACCGGCAATGGTTGGCCAGGCGGCGTTTTGATGGCTGGGATGGATAAAAATAAAGGCTGGTGATCCAGGGCCGCCGCACAGATATTTATAACCACAACCAACGGCGAAATCGGCATTGCATCCCATCAAATCGATTTCCAAAGCCCCGGCGGAATGAGACAGATCCCAAATGACCAGGGTGTTTTTTTCGTGCGCTTTTTTGGTGAGTTCAGACATGTCCCAGCGTTGGCTGTAGCGGTAATCCGTATGAGTCAAATACAGAACGGCGGTGTCATCGCCCAATTGATCGTGTACGTCTTCACGGGTTTCGGCGAATTGCAGATCACAATCGACATCAAAGCCGTCCAATAGATTTTTAAAACCTTCAGCAACGAATATGTCCGTTGGAAAATTGTGCGCTTCTGTCAGGATCGCCGAACCGTTTTTCCTGATGCGCCAGGCATAGCTGAGAATTTTGAACAGGTTGATTGTTGTGTTATCGCAGACAACGACATCATCTTGGTGGGCACCCAGGATATGGGAGATACCGGCGCCCATAGTCTTCGATTTATCCAGCCAATCCAACTCCGACCAGCCCCGCCGGCTTAGTTTCCGCCAGCCTTCTTCCAGCAATCGCTGAACCCGTTCCGGCGCATTTTTGGGCATGGCTCCGATGGAGTTGGCATCAAAATGGATCGAACCTGACGGCGGCAAGGCGAAACGGTCTTTGAAACTTCGGAGGGGATCAGATGCATCCCGCTTCAGGCAATCGGTTATTTTTAAGGCGCTCTGGTCCACGGCTGATCTGCGTCCCTGTTTATGGTTCTATCAAATCTGGAATTTTCTTGCAAATATGTATTATAGTGAAATATGATATTCGGACAAGAGCCGATAAAGGCTGAATTAGTCAGCAGACCCGGGAAAAACAGTAGATCACCATGGGCGTTAAAGACACCAATCGACTGGCCGCCGATATCGGCGGAACTTTTACAGACATTGTACTTGATACCGCTCAGGGACGTTTTACGGCCAAAGTTCTGACAACGGTTCAAGCGCCCGAGAACGGCGTTATCGACGGTGTTGAAGTTGTTCTCAGGGAGGCAAAATTGACAGCCGGCCAGATCGACATATTTATCCACGGCACGACCCTCGCCGCTAACGCTTTAATTGAACGCAAAGGTGCCAAGACGGCATTTCTGACCACGGAAGGTTTCCGGGACATCATTGAAATGGGGTTCGAACAGCGCTTCGAACATTATGACGTGTTTATGGATAAACCGATCCCCCTGGTGCAGCGGGAGCTGCGTTTACCAGTCAAAGAGCGAATCAGCGGTAGCGGCAAAGTTCTGGTGGCTTTGGAAGAAGATCAAGTCCGACAATCAGCCCGTCAGTTGAAATCGCAAAATATTGGTGCTATCGCCGTAGGCTTGATGCATGCCTACGCCTTTCCAGATCATGAGCGCAGGGTTCGGGCAATTCTATTGGAGGAATTACCCAACGTTTCTGTCTGCATATCCAGCGACGTTTGCCCGGAAATGAGGGAATATGAACGATTTTCAACGACCTGCGCCAATGCCTATATTCGGCCCTTGATGTCTAGGTACCTCTATCGTTTGCAGACGATGCTCACTGACCGAAAAATGGATTGTCCATTGTTTTTGATGATGTCGGGCGGCGGTCTGACGACCCTGGAAAATGCTACGAAATTTCCCATCCGACTCGTCGAATCCGGTCCTGCCGGCGGCGCCATTCTGGCTAGCCAGGTTGCTTTGGAATGCGGTTTGGAGAGTGTTCTTTCCTTTGACATGGGGGGCACGACGGCGAAAATATGTCTGATTGAAAACGGTAAGCCTGAACGTTCGCGTTCCTTCGAAGTTGCTCGTATGTACAGAGATTTGAAGGGCAGTGGTCTGCCGGTGCGCATACCGGTCATTGAAATGGTGGAAATTGGAGCCGGAGGCGGCTCTATTGCGCGGGTTGATGACATGGGCCGCATAACCGTCGGTCCAGACAGCGCCGGGTCTGAACCAGGTCCTGCCTGCTATGGTTTAGGGGGGGATAATGCGACGGTGACCGATGCCAATTTAGAGCTCGGCAAACTTGATTCCGAACATTTTGCCGGAGGCAAACTATCCTTGGATCGAAACAAGTCAAAGGCTGTTTTGGCGCGGAATGTAGGGGAAAAGCTCGATTTACAGGACCATTGGCCAGCTGCCGGTATAGCCGAAATCGTCGAAGAAAATATGACCAATGCCGCACGGGTTCACGCCATCGAGCGCGGCAAGGTTATGGGTCGACACACCATGATCGCCTTTGGCGGCGGAGCGCCGCTCCATGCCGGCCGGCTGGCGCAGAAATTGGGTCTTGGCAAGGTGGTAGTGCCTAAAGGTGCGGGGGTCGGGTCGGCTATAGGTTTTTTGCGGACACCAATCTCTTTTGAAGTCGTTCGATCACTCAATATTGATTTTCGTCAATTTGATTCAGACCGTATCAATAAATTATTGGATGAAATGAGCGCTGAAGCGCGGGTGGTGGTCAACGATGGTGTTTTAACCGGCCAAAAATTATTTGAAACAAGATTTGTTGAACTGCGCTACGTGGGGCAAGGCCACGAACTGCGGATTTCCCTGCCCGATGGTCTTCTATCAAAGGAAGACACCGTGAAACTTCGCGCCGCCTATGAAAAAATGTACCAAGACATTTACGGCTTAAAGATTGATGATATGGATATTCAAAGCGTCTCCTGGTCCGTGACCGTCTCCACCAAAGAAGCGCAACCGAACAGGGCCGATGGCTCCATCGACGGGACCGCGCCTGATCCTATCGGACATCGGCAAGTCTATGACACCGGGCTCGGTGAATTTGTCGATTGTCCTGTCTATTGGCGCATGGATTTAGAACCGGGGAACGAAATCAGCGGTCCCGCTATAATTACCGAGGACGAGACTTCGACAATAGTCCCGGCGGAATTTTCTGCCTGTATTAATGCCCTGAAGTACATCGTGATGAATAATCATGCAGCCGAGGATAGTCTCTGATGTTCGCCAGCGCTCTCGGAAAAATTCATCAACAAGTGATGTGGAACCGGCTTATTGCCGTTGTTGAGGAGCAGGCACAAGCCATTCTGCGAACGGCATTCGGTTCGGTCGTTCGCGAGGCGGGCGATCTGTCGGCGGGTGTCTATGATCTGGAAGGCCACATGCTGGCCCAGGCCGTCACCGGGACCCCCGGTCACGTCAACACCATGGCCCGCGCCGTCAATCATTTCCTTGAAAGGTTTCCTATCGAAACTATGAAACCAGGCGATGTTTTCGTTACCAATGATCCTTGGATGGGAACTGGACATTTGTTTGATTTTGTCGTGGTTTCTCCAGCTTATCATCAAGACAAACCGGTCGCTTTGTTTGCATCGACCTGTCATGTCATCGACGTTGGCGGAAGGGGGTTTACGGCTGAGGCAACTTCTGTTTTTGAAGAGGGCGTCCGCGTACCCCACATGAAATTACGGGATCAGGGGATCCTAAATGAGCAACTGTTAGGACTGCTGGGAGCCAATAGCCGCAATCCGGTGGAGGTAAAAGGAGACATCCTTTCGCTGGTCAGTAGCAACGATACCGGTGAAATGCGTCTCCGGGAAATGATGGAAGAATTCAATCTTTCGTCGATCGAGTCTCTGGCTAATTTTATCATAGATAATTCCAGAGAGGCGATGATCAAGGCCGTCAAAGAAATTCCCAATGGCGTCTATCCCACTGATATGGAACTGGATGGCTTTGAGCATCCCATAATAATCAAGGCCGAGATGACGGTTTCGGATGATGAGGTTATCGTTGATTACGCCGGGACGTCTACGGCGTCCATTTACGGTATCAACTCCCCTTTCTGTTATACTGAGGCCTATACTTGCTTTGGCTTAAAATGTATTGTGGCGCCCGCTGTGCCTAACAATCACGGGTCTTTGGAGGTTTTTCGCATCAAAGCCGAAGAAGGCTCTGCTGTTCACCCAAAAGACCCCAGCCCGGTTACCGCCCGGCATGTGATAGGGCAGATGCTGCCCGATATCGCTTTTGGCTGTTTGGCCAAAGCTATGAAAAACCGGGTTCCCGCAGAAAGCGCTGGCAGTATCTGGGTACTGCCTATGGCGAATATAGGCGGGGGGAAAACCGAAGTGAGCAATAGCTCGGAGTTCAATGTGATGAATGTCGCCATGGGCGGTATCGGCGCCCGCCCCGGTAAGGATGGCCTATCCGTAACCGCGTTCCCGAGCGGCGTAGGTGCTATTCCCATCGAGGTGACAGAAACAGATTCCCCTTTGGTGTTTTGGCGGAAGGAATTTGCTCCTGACAGCGGCGGTCCTGGCACCTTCCGGGGTGGACTTGGTCAGGTGATAGAAGTAGGCAATACCGAAGATGCTCCTTTTACTGTTTCGGCAGCGACGTGGGACCGTATTGTCAATCCACCCCGCGGGCGTGGCGGTGGCGCTAGCGGTAAACCTGGAAAGGCATATTTGGTGTCCGGTGGAGACTTCTCCGACAAATCGGTTCACACCGTTCCGCAAGGAGAACGCTTTATCGTCGAATTGCCGGGCGGCGGCGGTCTTGGCCATCCCTACCAGAGAGAGAGTACTTTGATCCAGCGTGATATTGAAGCTGGTTATTTATCGCCCGAAGGCGCAAAAAAGGATTACGGATATGATCCATGAACGCCCGATATTTTAAAACAAGAGCCGATAAAGGCCGATTATCTGAGTATTACAACTCGTAAACAACTGTGGAGACATAAAATGAAATGGCATAAAAAACTAACAATCATTGCAAGTTCTGCCGTTATTTCGGCAGCTGCATTCACCAGTGTGGCTTCAGCCGAAACAATTAAAGTCGGTCTGATGCTAAAGAAAGGCTTTCCGGGCGCTGAACCCGTAAACGGCATGTATGAATTTTTTAAATCGGAAGTCGAAAAAGCGTCAGGGAGCAAAATTAAAGTCGACATCGTTTATGGTGGCGCTCTTGGCAAACCCAACGAGCGGTTGAACCAGGTCCGGCATGGCATCATCCAGATGTCGGATGCGTCAGACGGAAACTACGCCTCAATTTACAAAGACATTCAAATCCTTTCCATGCCCTATCTGTTTCCTAATGAACAAACTGCCTGGAAACTGCTGGATGGCCGGATCGGCACAGAGATGGCCGAAAACATTCGCAAAAAAACCGGCATTCGAGTACTCGGCTGGTGGGAATCCGGCGGCTTCAAACATTACAGCTCCAGCAAAGCCATCCGTAAACCGGATGATATGAAGGGCTTGAAAATGAGGGTCATGGCCCCAATCTTCGGTATTCCTGTTAAAACCTTAGGCGGTTCGGCCACGCCGATTTCTTTCCCAGAACTTTATACGTCGCTAAAAACCGGCGTCGTCGACGGTCAGGACAATGCGGTTTGGGTGTTCAACCTGATTAAACTTTACGAAGTCCAGAAATACCTGATGCTCGACGGGCATATTTATTCCTTCGGGCCGCTGGCCATCAATGACAAATGGTATAACAGCCTTTCGGCTGACATGAAAAAAGCCGTTTCCGAAGCCGGCGCAAAAGCCGTTGCCTATAACCGGCGGGAATCCCGCGCAGCGGAAGGCAAGAATATTGCCAAGGCCAAAGAAAAGGGTGTTACCGTCATTCCTTTTACCAAAGCCATGAAAGACGAGTTTGCCGCGCGCGTTCGGCCGGCTGCCGTCAAGTGGCTAAAAGCTAATGTGGACACACCTTCATTGGTGGACGAAGTTGTCGCCGAGGTTGCAAAACTTTCCAAATAGTCAGACGGCTAAAAGCCCATGACCAATTTGGTTGAACGGCTCCTGCGGGTGATTGGTGCAGCAGCGTTATTCACGCTGTTCGCGCTGATCGTCCTGCAGGTCTTTCTCCGCTACGGTTTTGGTTTCACGCCCTTTTTTACTGAAGAGATCGGGCGCTACGCTCTGGTTTGGTCAGTTTTGGCGGGGACCGCTGTTTCGGTTCTGATCAGTGGGCATATCCGCGTCACCTTTATCGCCGATAATTTGACACCCGTTTGGCGCTGGTTTTGGATGCGATTGCTCGATTTTATAACCTTGATATTGTTGGTTGTATTGACGATCGCCGCCATTCAAACCGTTGAGTTTTCCCAAGGCCAGACCAGCGACGGCATGCAAATTCCCTTGATGTATCCCTATGCAGCTTTACCGGTTGCCTTTGGTACGGGACTATTTTTTCTTCTGGTTCGCATCATTCGCAGTTGGCGGGGTCGTCCCTGGAAGAGCTGCCGATGATGCTCTCGCTCGGTTTGTTTATCGTTTCGTTTCTATTTCTACTCATCACCGGTTTGCCGGTGGCCTGGACCATGGTCATATCCTCGATCATCTGGCTAGCCACTAGCGGCCAAATGGCTTTTCTGCCTGTCCTGCCGGAGCGCATCTTCCAAGGCATTGACGTATTTGTCCTAATGGCGATCCCTTTGTTTATCCTCGCTGGTGAACTGATAAACGCGGGTCGGATCACCGATAAACTCATTCATCTAGCCAACGTGTTGTTCGGATGGTTGCCGGGAGGATTAGCGCAGGTCAATATCGGCGCTTCGATCCTTTTTTCCGGCATCACCGGTGTTGCCCTCGGCGACATCGCCGCGCTGGGCAAGGTATTTATCCCGTCGATGGCCAAGAACGGATATTCTCCCGCATACGCTGCGGCGGTTACAGCGTCGTCGTCCATCATCGGACCCATGGTGCCGCCGTCGCTGATAGTTGTTATCTATGGTTCAATGACCAGCATCTCGATCGGCGCATTGTTTGCTGCCTGTATCCTGCCGGGATTGCTGATCGGTGTTTGCCAGATGATTCTAGTTTGGTTTCAAGCCAGAAAACGGGGCTATGGATCTATAGAGATGGAGAGGTCGCCAGCTGCAGTAGGAAAAGCTGTCAGGCAAGCGCTTCCTCCTCTTTTAATTCCTTTAATCATTCTGGCGGGTATTCTCGGCGGCATTATGACGCCGACGGAAGCTGGCGGCTTGGCGGCGTTTTATGCTTTGCTTATCGCTTTTTTTCTCTATCGCAGTATGACCATTCGGCAATTTTTTTCAGTGCTCAACGAATCTGCCGTCTTTTCTGCGCAACTCCTTATCATTGTCGGCTGTGGCGCCATATTTACCTGGGTGATGGGTATGGAAAACGTACCGGCCATGGTCGAAGGACTGGTTCTGGGCACAAGTGTTCACCCAGCTGTCGTTCTATTGATTCTCAATCTGATCATGCTGGTTCTCGGCATGTTCATCGATCCTACAGCGGCGATAATTTTGTTTATCCCGGTTCTCAGTGAAGCAGCAAAAGCGGCAGGCATTGATCCCGTGCATTTCGGCGCCATTGTCATTCTGAATCTCAATATTGGCTTATTGACGCCGCCGCTGGGCGTTTGTCTCTACGCGGCAGAGCGCATTGCCGATTGCGGATTAGGGCAACTCCTGAAGGAAACTTGGCCGTTTTTGGCGGTCAGTCTTATTGCCTTAGCTCTGGTAACCTACATTCCGGCCGTAAGTCTTTGGCTGCCGCATTTACTGGGATTTTAAAATTATGATTATGCCTTATCAGAATCCGTTCGAACTGCGGGCCGCCTGCCGCCGAAATGAATTTAAAAGGACAACGACAGGACAAGCACTGGGATTCGAACAAGCAAATATCGTAATTCTTCCAACAAAGTATACCGGTGACTTTCAAAAATATTGTGAACACAACCCCCAGGCCTGTCCCCTTCTCTCCGTTGGCTCTCCGGGCGACCCGGCACTCCCTGATTTGGGTGAGGACATTGATGTTCGATATGATCTGCCCCTCTACCGGGTTTTCCGAAACGGTCACTATGAAGGTGAACGAACTTCCATCGGAGAGATTTGGAGGGAGGATCTGATTGTATTTGCGCTTGGCTGTTCTTTATCCTTCGAGAGAGCACTGATTGAAGCCGGCATCAGGCTACGCTATGTGGCTACGGGAGAAAGTTGCGCCGCCTATCGCACCGAACGGCCAACCAAAAGCGTCGGCCCATTCAAAGCTAATCTGGTAGTTACCTTCAGGGGTATTCGCGAAGATCAGGTTGAACGCGTCCAGGACATTACAAGGCGCTTTCCGCTGTCCCATGGCGGACCCGTTCATACTGGCAATCCAGCGGTATTGGGTATTGAGAATTTAGGCGAAAATATCGAGAAAATTGGTCTAGCGGAATTGAGTGACGATGAAGTTGCTATGTTCTGGGCCTGCGGCGTCACGGCTGTTGACGCCGTTCAGGCGGCTGCAGCGGATTTGACAATTACCCATTCACCTTCCCATATGTTGATTACGGATCGTCCAGCTTTTCGGGTTGAATAAGAAATGGGTTGGACTATAGGAGAGTTTTGTGGCGAAAAATAAAGCAAAATTGACCATAAAGGAACAGGACGTCAGCGATCTTCGGATCGGCGATCGTTTAGCTGAAATCCGGAAAAGCAGAGGTCTCACCTTGGCTAAGCTGAGTACTATGTCAGCGGTTTCCGAAGCGACGCTTTCCCGCGCTGAAAACGGGGTCGGTTCTTTGAATGCCCACAACCTTTACATCTTGTCCAAAGTCCTGGAGGTCGATATCACGGTTTTCTTTCGTGCCGATTCAGTCTCTTTTGGCAAAGGCATGCGGACGATCACGAGAAAAAATGAGGGTGAAATACGCCGAACCGACCGATATGACCTGGAACTGTTGGGAGCAGAGCTTGCTCACAAAAAAATGGTGCCTAGCAAAAACCATATTACAGCGATGTCGCTGGACGAAGCGGGCGGGCTCAGGTCTCATGAGGGGGAAGAGTTCATATACGTGCTGTCGGGTAAGGTTGTCATCCATACGGAATTCTATGTTCCGACAATATTGGAAGAAGGGGACAGTATGTATTTTGACAGCAATATGGGACACGCCTATACGGTCACCAACGATGAAGGCGCCCAAATTTTGGTGACGACGGCCGTTGACAATGAATAAAGGAAACCAATTTGGCAGATGATGGTCATGCTGATATCGTATCGGTGAGAGTTGATTGTGCGGCGGATATCGCGCTCGATTATTTATCGGATCCCGGTACATTGGGCAAATGGGCTCTCGGAATGGGAGAGACAGAGGTTCTTGGACCGAACCTGGTCAAGGGCAGCTACTCAGGTGATGGCTCAGATATATACACCCTGATCGAAAAACAGGAAAATTTTGGAGCGATCTATTATTTCCTCGGCAATCAACTGGGCCAATTAACACCACGCATCATGATACGCGTTGTCGCCGGTGAGGATTTAGACGCACCTGCGGATAGCTGTGTCGTTTCCATGATCGCCTGGCGACTGGACAGTATGGACGATACCCGTTGGCAAGATCTTGTGTCTCATCATGAAGAAGAAATACTCTTAATCAAAAATTTGATTGAAGCG
>CAJWIB010000036.1 GCA_913041095.1 uncultured Rhodospirillaceae bacterium
ACCGAAACATTATTTGTAGCACGTCAGATTTGGCGTTACTCATAGCGCTGCAAAATTCCGCACCAAATTGCGGAAAATAGCTTCTCAAAGAGGATTTAATGGCCGAAACCTTTGTACCGGAAAAGTTTGTTGGCAAACCAATTGAGCGGGTGGAAGACGAAGCGCTGCTGCGTGGATTGGCCCGCTATGCCGACGATTATCCGGCCCGCCATGATACCCGGCATGCAGCGATGCTCAGATCCCCCCACGCCCACGCAGAAGTCATCTCAATCGATACCAGCGAAGCGGTGGCCATGCCGGGTGTGGTTGCTGTGATCACCGGCGAAGATGTGCAGCAATATGTCGATCCATTTTTAAACATTATTAAAGCGCCGATGAAATTATGGCCGCTTGCGGTCGAACGTGTGCGCTATGTCGGTGAAGCCCTGGTGCTGGTTGTCGCCATGGACAGGTATATTGCCGAGGACGCGGTCGATCACATCCGCGTAGAATATAAAATACTTGATCCGGCTGTTGACCCTGAGTTCGCGGCAAGTGAGGGCTCTCCGGTTATCCACGAAGAATGCGACTCCAACATCCTGTCAGACCGCGAATTTACTTATGGCGATCCCGATAAGGCGTTTGAGGAATGTGACCGTAAGGTTACACTTAAAATTGATTTTCCCCGCAGTTCAATTACGCCGATAGAAAATTATGTCGTCATGGCGGATTACCATCCGGCGGAAGGCGTCTATGACGTGCTGGCTAACTTCCAGGGGCCGTTCACGGTTCATCCGGTAATGTGCCGTGCCCTACGGGTGAAAAACACCGGCCTGCGTTTGCGCACCCCATCAAACACCGGCGGCGGGTTCGGTATTAAAGTAGCCATTTTCCCTTATATCGTTTTGATGGCGGTGGCGGCCCGCATCACCGGCAAGCCGGTAAAATGGGTCGAGGACCGGCTAGAGCATTTATCATCGGCGACGGCGGCACCCAACCGGGTTGTCGAGATTGAAGCGGCGGCGATGAATGACGGCAAGGTTACGGCTTTCCGCCTCAGTCAGCTGGACGATTACGGCGCCTTCCTGCGGGCGCCAATGCCGGGACCGCTCTACCGTATGCATGGTGTCGCAACGGGCTCCTACGAAATTCCCAATCTTTATGTCCGCAACCGCCTGGTGATGACCAATAAAAGCCCATCCGGTATGGTCCGGGGCTTTGGCGGACCGCAGATGTATTATGCCATCGAGCGGATCATGCACCGGGTTGCCTTGGAATTAAACCTCGATCCTTTGGCGGTGATTAGTAAAAACTTGGTGTCGGCCAACGCGTTCCCGTATCACGCTGCTGCTGGTGCGGTATTTGATTCAGGCGACTACCAAGCCTGCGTCGATATGGCCGTCAAGGAAGGCAAGCTTGATGAAATTCTTACACGCCGCGACGAAGCCCGCGCCGAGGGCCGGATTTATGGTGTTGGCTATGCCGCTGTGACCGAGCCAACTCATTCCAATATGGGTTACATCACGACAATCTTGACCAAGGAAGAACGAGCCAAACGCAGCCCGACCCAGGGCACCAATTCCAACGCTACGGTAAGCGTCGATCCGTTTGGCGGGGTCAGCGTCTCCACCGATGTGCCACCAATGGGACAGGGCCATGCGACACTACTGGCGCAAATTGTCGCCGAGCAGCTCGGACTGCAACCGGCAGAAATCACCTGCAACATGGAGATCGACACCCAAAAGGATAAATGGTCGATCGCCGCAGGTAACTATGCTGCCCGCTTTACCAGTGGTCCCGCTGTCGCTGCTCAGATGGCGGCTAAGATGATGCGTGACAAGCTTGCCCATATTGCTGCCCCCAACCTCAACGTGCCGGTCGAAGAGGTCGAGTTTGGCAATCATCTGATATTTGCCCGCGATAATCCGGATAATTATCTTAAGTTTTACCGCGTTGCTGGCACCGCTCATTGGTCGCCCGGCAGCTTGCCCGAGGGCATGGAGGGCGGCTTAAGTGAATCAGCTGTTTGGACGCCGCGCCAATTAACGGCCCCCGATGACAAAGACCGCATTAACACATCGCTGGTTTACGGTTTTAATTTTGACTTTTGCGGTATCGAGATCGACCGGGATACCGGCGAGGTTCGCATCGATCATTACGTCACCGCCCATGATGCCGGTACGATCCTCAATCCGTTGATTGCCCATGGCCAGATATTGGGTTCCTACAGCCACGGTGTTAGTGAAGCGCTTTACGAAGAATTTGTTTATGACGAGGATGGTAGTTTTAAATCCGGCACCTTCGCCGATTATCTGGTGCCGTCGGCCACCGAAGTGCCCGAACCAATTATCCTGCATATGGAAACGCCGTCGCCGCACACACCATTGGGTGCCAAGGGTCTGGCTGATGGTAATTGCATGTCGACACCGGTGTGCATCGCCAATGCTGTTTGCGATGCCTTGGATATAGAAAATGTTCAGGTCCCCTTATTGCCGTCCAAGATCAGCGCACTGATCCATGGCGAAGAACCGCCTTCACCCGAACAAATGGAAGTAGCAGATACCGAGCCTGGTAAATCAGACAGCGCCATCACCGGAACGGGCAGTTCGATGGTGCCGGTTGATCCGCAAACCGTCTGGGATACCTTGCTCGATCCAGTAAAACTTGCGACTGTTATCCCGGGTTGTCACGGCCTCGATCAGGTTGCCGAAAATGACTACCGCGCCGAGGTAAGCCTGGGCGCTGGCCCCGTGCGCGGCAAATTCCAAGCCAGCGTAATGCTGTCTAATCTCGATGAGCCAAAGTCAGTGACCCTGGCGGGAGGGCTCGACGGGCCGCTCGGCTCCTCCCAAGGCGAAGGCCGGGTACGGCTGGAAGCCCAAGATGGCGGCACCCTTGTCAGCTACGAATACTCAGTCGAGATTTCAGGCAAAGTGGCAGCCGTCGGCAGCCGCTTGCTCGAAGGCGGCGCCCGTGTCGTGGTTAATCAATTTTTCAGCCGTTTGGTCGCTCAGACCGAAACACCAGGATTGGTGGCTCCAGGTTCAGGATCGCCATCACTGCTCCAACGCCTCTTGCAATGGCTGGGGGTAAAGTAAATGAAACCAAGAAAATTTGATCTCGTACGGGCGGAGACGACTGCGGAGGCTCTGGCAGCCTTAAGCGAAGCTGGCGGTGAGGCTAAAATTTTTGCCGGTGGCCAATCGCTCATGGCGATGATGAATTTGCGTTTGCTTGATCCCAGCGTGTTGATCGACATTTCCCAAACCGCCGAGCTTTCTTACATCAAGGAAGTAGGTGATAAGTTGGAAATCGGTGCGGCAACAACCCAGGTGGAACTATTGTCATGGCCGGGACTAGCCGACCGGCTGCCGTTGCTGCATCAGGCGATCCCCCATCTCGGACATTTTCAGACCCGCAACCGGGGCACCATCTGCGGTTCTTTGGCGCATTCCGATCCGTCGTCGGAATTGCCATTATGTCTGGCGACGCTTGGCGGAGAAGTCGTTTTAAAATCGACACGTGGTGAGCGGGTTTTATCTGCCGCCGACTTTCAGCTCGGCATGATGACGACGGCCAGGACCGATGATGAATTGATCGTCGCCGCGCGCTATCCCTTTAAAAAACCCGGTGAGGGTTTTGCCTTCACAGAAGTGGCCCAGCGCCGCGGTGATTTCGCCATTGTCGCTGTCGCTGCGGTAGCGAATGGTAACACCACCCGTCTAGGTGTCGGCGGCGTTGCCGATAAACCAACCGTCAAAAGCTGGACAAATCTGGCTGACGAAAATTTGGACGAAGAGCTCAACGCTTTAGCCTGGGAATTGAAAGGCAGTGATGACATTCACGCGACGGCGCGGTACCGGCGGGAGATGGTGCGGAGATTAGGCCGCCGTGTTATAGAGGAGGCCAATTCATGCCGAAGCTAAGCCAGGAGGCTGTGCAAAAAATTAACTTCACTCTCAATGGTGATGCGGAAACTGGCTTAGCGGAGCCGCGCATGCTGCTGTCTGACTTCCTGCGCAATGTAATGGGAGTAACAGGATGTCATGTCGGCTGTGAACACGGCGTCTGCGGCGCCTGCACGGTGCAAATCGACGGCAAGGTCCAACGCTCGTGTTTAACGTTGGCCGTGCAAGTTGAAGGCCGTCGCGTTGATACCGTGGAAAGCCTGGCGGGGCGGGAAAACGAGCTTACTGATTTGCAACAGGCTTTTAAAACCCATCACGGGCTTCAGTGCGGCTATTGCACACCGGGCATTTTGATGTCGGCGAGCGAATATTTGCAGCAGAATCCCAACCCCACGGAAGAAGAAGTCCGTGATATGTTGAGCGGCCATCTCTGCCGCTGCACCGGCTATGCGGGGATCGTCAACGCCATCATGGCAACCGCCAAGCAGCGCCAGGAAAATAAATCCTAAAAAAGTGCTGCTGAATAGCGCTCTCTATTTCTACCCAGCCAGCAGAGGCGGAACACCGAAACGTTCGCGGGCAGTACCAAAATGACGCTCACAAGCAAGTGCGGTCGACAACACCCGTTCTTCGGTTCCGGATGCACCGACCAACTGCAAGCCCACTGGCATCCCCGCCTTATCCAACGCCACCGGAATGGTAACGCCGCAGAGCGCCAGCATATTAATCGGCTGGGTATTTTGGGTCATCAAACCATTGGCGGCAAAATAGTCATCGATGTCCTCAACCTCTTGCACGGTCGGTGGCGTATGCGGTACGGTCGGCACCACCAGCGCATCGACATGGCGCAAGCGATCACAAACAACGCTGTTCAACCGCTCCAATGTGCGGACGCTGGTATAGTAATCAACACCGGTAATATCGATGCCGGCTTTAAGCCGCCGCTCGATGGTCGGATCGACGGAATCCATACGGTCTTCAAAAAACTGGCGCACATGAGACAGTCCTTCAACGCCAAACATAAAGGCATCATACAAACATTTGCGCGCCTCGGTCGCTTCAGCCATCGGAATTTTAATTAAATGTGCGCCTTTCTTGGCCAATTCATCAATCGCCCCTTGCACTCCTTCGGCAACGCCGGGGGCGCAGTTGTCCCAAAAATGCTCGTCACAAATGCCGAGACGTAAATCACCGGCATCGATACCGTCGAGATCGTTGAACAGCGCTTCCGAATCATCATAATCCGGATCAACAGCACCGAAGCCAATAATCGCGTCTTCAACCGAGCGTGTCAGATAACCGGGCGTATCAAAAGTCGTGCTGAGCGGCACGATACCATCGGTCGACCACCGTCCAATAGTGACTTTGAGGCCGACATTGCCGGTGACACTAGCGGGGATACGGATCGAGCCACCGGTATCGGTACCGAGCGCCAATAAAGATGAACCCTCAGTCAGGCTGACCCCGGCACCGACGCTGGAGCCGCCACTGACCCGATGTTCCTTGGCATCCCATGGATTGCGCGGTGCGCCATAATGATAACTCGTACCGACGGCACCAAAGGCGAATTCGATGGTGTGGGTTTTACCTGTCGGGATTGCCATATAGCGGCGCAGCGCTTGCATCACCGGGCCATCGACCTCCCATTCCGGATCCATTTCCCGGTTCGTGCCGCCAAAGGTCGGCATACCAGTAACGCCGAAGATGTCCTTGGCCGAAATCGGCAGCCCCATCAGCGGTCCGACATCATGCCCCTTAGCGAGCAAGGCGTCAGCCAGGCGTGCTGCTTCAATGGCACCCTTGCCATTAAAATGCTTAAAAGCTTGCAAAATATCATCATGACGTTCGTGGCGCGCCACGGCTTCACCCATCACTTCTTCAAAGCTGGTTTTTCCTTTCCGGACCGCTGCAGCGATTCCCCTGATTGGCCGGTCTAAAATATGTTCTCCCACGATGCTCGTTCCTTATTTTAATAAAAAAATTAACGGTAAAATCAGTGGCGTTTCACAGCCAATATGAGCCCAAAATATACCTAAAAAATTTACCTTTGGAAAGCATATAAAAATCCAAAATACCGCAGAATACTAGGAATTAAAGCACCTTAAGGCGGAACTGAAAAATCTTTCCAAGGAGGTAATCTCTATTGTTATTTGTTGTTAGTACTTTATTCTTTCCGTATTGTCACTGAGGCTCAATACGTCGCCTATTTTTTGCTCCCTCGTCATCGGCATTGGCGGCTTTTTGAAGTAATAATATGGATTTAGATAATGACTGAAAAAGCCTACGCCGCCGTTCTTACCACAGAACGGCAATTCGATTACCGTGATGTCGATATTCCTGATATCGGACCGGATGAAGGTTTGCTCCGTATGGAAGCGGCGGGTCTGTGCGGTACTGATTACGAACAATTCGAAGGACATTTCACTGGCACAGTCTATGGCACCCTGCCGATGACGCCGGGTCACGAGATATTGGGTTGGATCGACCGGCTCGGCGCCAATGCTGCCAAGCGCTGGGGCGTCAAGGAAGGCGACCGCGTAATCGTCGAAACCTCAATCCCGTGCGGTGACTGTATGCCCTGTCAGGATGACCGGCCGATTTTTTGTGATGAAAATATGGGTTATGGCATTCGCTTGGGCTTTGATCGAATTCCCCACCTGTGGGGCGGCTATGCGTCACATCTTTATCTCCATCCTAAATCCCGGCTACATAAAGTGCCGAACGACATTCCAACCGATGCTATGAGCCTGTTTAATCCGCTCTCGAATGCGGTCCGCTGGGTGGCGGCAAAACCCAACCTTAAAGCCGGCCAGTCCATCGTCATCGAGGGTCCAGGGCAACGCGGCTTGCTGAGCGTTATCGTCGCCCGCGAATTAGGCGCCGAAAATATAATCGTTACCGGCACCAGCACCGACGAAAACAGATTGAAGGTGGCGCGCCAATTCGGCGCCACCGCCACCATCAATGTCGAGAAAGAGGACCCGGTAGAACGGGTTATTGAACTGACCGATGGCCGCAAAGTCGATGTGGTGCTGGACGTATCGGCGGGCTCGACGGAACCTATTTTGCAAGGCATAGAAATGATCAGAAAAGGCGGCACCTTTGTCGTCGCCGGGGTTAAAACCCACAACGCTTTAAACGATTTCTATACTGATAAATTAATTTTCAATGAAATCTCAATGCTTGGTGTGCTCTCCTCCGATTGGACGGATACCGCCAAGGCCGTGGAAATTCTGAAAGAACATTGGCAGGAACTTAAAGTCCTCTGCACCCACTCATATCCCATCGGTGAGGCTGAAAAGGCAGTGCGGGTGCTGGGCCGAGAAATTGATGACGGCGGGGACCCGGTTCACATTTATCTGGATACGACCATAGCACCGTAAAAATACTGGAAGAGTTCATGACAAAAACTTTGCCAATCCGCATGGCGGCGGGATCGGGACCGACCTTCGGGGTTGATGATTTGGCCTGCGCCGCCGCCACCCATCTTGGGTGCTGGGAAGAAGAAGGACTTGATGTTACCTGGACGCCGGTACATGGCGGAGTTGCTGCCATGCAGTCGGTGCTCAGCGGTGAAACAGATGTGTCTTATGGCGGGCTCGGTCCAGTATTGAAGTTTCGCGCTGAGAGCCAGCCGGTTCGTATCATTGTTTCGATGGCGCGGGCCTTGGCACAAAATCTATTCGTTCAACCTGACATCACCAGCCCGGAAGAACTTCGCGGCAAGTCGTGGGCA
This sequence comes from uncultured Rhodospirillaceae bacterium, assembly GCA_913041095.1. Taxonomy (GTDB): domain Bacteria; phylum Pseudomonadota; class Alphaproteobacteria; order Rhodospirillales; family UBA2165; genus TMED23. The sequence goes on from CAJWIB010000036.1 coordinate 7,624, forward strand.
ATCGATGGATTTGGTGCACTTAGCCACCACATGGCGAGGTTGGTAGTCCGGGCTTTGAAAATCGGTGAGGAAGAAATCGATTGGCAGGCCGTTGGGCCGCCACCGGAACGGATTGCTAATCTGCTCGCCGGCACCATCGATGTTTCCCTAATCCGTGTCGAAGAAGCGACTTCCTTGGATAGCGATACAAGTAACGATCTCCATACTTTACTTGGTTTCGCTGAATTAAAGGAACTTGTTCCAGTTCAACCCCACGGCGTCTTGGCGACAACGGAAACTTACGAGCAGGCGCATCCGGAGGAACTGCACCGTCTGACCCGGGGAATGATCCAGGCCTCGCGGGCCCTAAACGATGATTTCGAAAATTTTCGTAAAGTCTACGATCACAATGTCACGGTCAAAGTTGATGATGAGAAAATCCACGATATTTGGCAGAAAGAAACGGATTCCGGGGGCTTCGCGGTTAATGGAGAGCTCACCAACGGTCATTGGAAAAATCAGATGGAACTATTCTATGAGTTAAATTCCGAACTTCCGGAGATATCCCGTGACGACGTGATTGCTGAAAACTTTGTTATGCGCGCGCTGGAAGATTTGGGTATTCAGCCGGCTCAAGATGAGCCCGGTTTTTAGATCAACGGCATTTCCATCTCTGGATTTCTCAAAGTAATAAACATTTCGTCCTTAACGTCCATCACAGCGGCGGTAATCGCAAGAATAAATGGCGGGTAGCCATTTGCTCGCTTAAGTTATCGATTCGTTTGCGCGTCGATTGGCCGAACGTGGCTGGAATTCCAATTCTTTGCGGATGAACCACCTTGATTACTTTGAGGTTGCCCTCATCACAGCCATGGTGAGAATATGAATATTTGGTCACCACGAGTCGGCAACCAGGACTAAACGTAATCAAGAACCAGAAAAACAGAATGACTCTCGCCGAGAAAATAATTGCCAAAGCTGCTGGCCGGGATAATGTCGAGCCGGGTGAAATAGTCACCTGCACCGTTGACTTGGCGATGATCCACGACAGTGGCGGACCGCGCCGAGTCAAGCCGGCAATGGAAAAACTTGGGGTCAACGTCTGGGATCCGGTCAAAGTTGTGTTGGTCTCTGATCATTTCGCGCCCTGCACCGATGCCGAGAGCGCCGCTATCTTAAAATTAACACGACAATGGGCAGCTGAGCAGGGCATCACAAATTTCTACGACCAGCAAGGTATCTGCCATGTTGTTACGCCTGAGCGCGGGCACCTCGCACCCGGTATGTTTGCTGTCGGCGGCGACAGCCATTCACCGACCGGTGGAGCCTTCGGCTGCTACATGTTCGGTATCGGCGCCACCGATATGCTGGGTATTTTGGTCACTGGTGAAACCTGGCTCAAAGTACCTGAGACAATTTGCATTAATTGGTCCGGCAAATTGAGTGAAGGCGTTGCCGCCAAAGACATGGCGCTAAAAATGTGTGCCACGCTCGGTATGGATGGCGGCGGCTATCAAGCCGTCCAATATAGCGGTGAGACAATTGAAAATCTCGACATGATGGAACGTATGACGCTGTGTAATATGGCGGCAGAACTGGGCGCTCAGGCTGGTCTTATAGAGCCTGATGAAACGACCGCCACTTATATTACCGCTGCAGGTGGCGATCCGGGTGATTGGGCAGCGTTTTGCAGCGACGCTGATGCGGAATATAAAACCACCCATGAGTTCGCTACTACTGATTTAGCACCTCAAGTCGCAGCACCACATTCGCCAGCTAATGCAGCAGACGTCAGTGATATCGAATATACTGAGATTGACCAGTTTTATATTGGAGCTTGCACCGGCGCAAAACTGAACGATCTCGAAATGGCGGCAGCCGTACTTAAAGGTAACAAAATAGCACCCAGCAAACGCCTAACCATCGCGCCAGCGTCATCACAAATTCTCACCGCAGCGACCAAACAGGGGATTATCGAGATATTTCTTAATGCCGGGTCAAATTTACTACCGCCGGGCTGTGGAGCCTGTGCCGGCTATGGCGTCGGTGTGCTGGCCGAAGATGAAGTGTGCCTCGCCTCAACGGCACGTAATTTTCAAGGCCGCATGGGAGCAAGCTCTTCGAAGGTTTATCTCGCCTCACCTTATACCGTTGCCGCCAGTGCAGTGGCCGGTCACATCACCGATCCCCGAGTGGTCTTGGCATCATGAGCGGACGAGTGTGGAAATTCGGTGATGACGTTAATACAGACGTCCTGGCACCCGGCATTTATATAAAACTGCCTCTCGAAGAGTTGGCGTCGCATTGCCTGGAGACCATCACGCCAAATTTCGCCAACGAGGTCCGGGAAGGTGATTTTGTCGTCGGCGGCAAAAACTTTGGCATAGGCTCAAGCCGCGAACAGGCGGCGCAGGTGTTAAAAGCCTTAGGTATCGCTGCTGTAATCGCTCCATCTTTTGGCGGTATATTTTACCGCAATGCTTTTAATCTCGGCCTGCCGGCGATTGTCTTGGACACCATCGATCAAATCGACGACAAGCACGAGCTTGAAATTGATCTTAAAACCAGTGGCATCAAAAATGTATCTACCGGCCATGATTTAACCGGTGAAGCCATTCCGGAAAATTTACTGGCCCTTGTTGAAGCCGGTGGACTGGTTCCTTTTTTAGAACACAAACTTGGTAAAAATGGATAAGGGGACGGCCATGTCGCTGCAAAAAAAACTAAGAGAACGGTTAAATGTGCCAGAGATATTATTAGCACCGGGCATCTATGACGCCTTCGGTGCGATGATGGCGGAACGCGCCGGATTTGACGCTCTCTATTTATCAGGTGCGTCGATCGCCTACACAAAATTAGGCCGGCCCGATATCGGGCTTATAACTGCCGATGAACTTGCCACTATCGTCGGCACCATCCGCGAACGCACAAATCTGCCATTGATCGTCGACGCTGATACGGGATTTGGCAATGCCCTCAATGTCCAGCGCACGATCAAAATGCTGGAACGAAACGGTGCATCGGCCATTCAAATTGAGGATCAATCGCTGCCAAAACGTTGCGGTCACCTTGAGGGAAAAACATTGGTTAACGCAGACGAAATGAAGGGTAAAATTAAGGCCGCCCTCGATGCCCGCCGGGACCAAGACACCTTGATCGTTGCCCGCACTGATGCCATCGGCGTTGAAGGCTATGATCTGGCCATGGAACGCGCCGTTGGCATGGTCGAAGCGGGCGCCGATGTTCTGTTTATCGAGGCTTTTCAAAACGAAGAACAAATCGCCGGCGCGGTTGAAGAATTTGGCAGCAAGATTCCGCTGCTGGTCAATATGGTTGAAGGAGGCAAAACACCGATGTCACCGGCGCATGAGCTGCAAGAAAAAGGCTTCTCAATCGTCATTTTTCCAGGCGGTTTGGTCCGCACCCTGGCGCACGCTGCAGAACAATATTTCAACTCTCTTTACCAAAACGGCTCAACTTTGGAACATTTGGATCACATGTATGATTTTGCCGCGTTAAACGATCTATTAGATACTGAGAAAATGCTGGAAGCCGGTAAAAAATACAGCGAAGGTGGAGACTAATATGGCACAGCTTGATCTCGTTCTGCTGGCCGTCCTTAAAGGCCGCCTGGAACAAATCGCTGATGAAATGGACGCAACGCTGTTCAGAAGCGCCTTTAATCCTATTATCGCCGAAGCCCATGACGCCAGCCACGGCCTTTATCATGCGAAAACCGGCGAGACCCTTATCCAAGGTAAATCCGGCCTGCCGGTATTTGTCGGTGCCATGTCGTTTGCCGTCAAAGCGGTAATCGATAAAGTCAAAGCTGAGAACATTGAATTGCTGCCGGGTGATGTGTTCATCTTTAATGACCCTTACGAAGGCGGCACGCATTTATCTGATTTTAAATTGGTGCGGCCGTTTTTCCGCGACGGCAAATTGTTCTGCTATTTGGCGTCGGTCGGTCACTGGCATGATGTCGGCGGTAACGTGCCCGGAAATTACAATCCGGTCGCCACCGAATGCTACCAGGAAGGCATGCTGATCCCACCAGTTTATCTCTACCGGGAAGGCGTGCTCAATGAGGATATTGTTGCGATATTACAGTCAAACTCACGCCTGCCCGGTAGTCTCTACGGTGACTTGAACGGCCAAGTGAGCGCCCTTGAACTGGGCGAGCAAAGGCTGGGTGATTTGCTGGATGAATACGGCGAAGATCAAGTCACCAACGCGCTCGCTCAATTAAAGCAAAGCGCTGCCAAACTGATGGCGAGCTATATCAGCGATCTGCCGGACGGCACCTATTCGGCGGAAGACTGGCTCGACAATGACGGCATTATTGATGAGCCGCTGAAAGTTGGCTTGGACGTGATTATCGCTGGCGGCAAAATGACGCTGGATTTCTCGCGCACGTCGAACGCTTGCGCCGGCCCGGTAAACATTTCCAGATCAACTTGCATCGCCTCCTGCTATGTCGCGCTCAAACATATTTTCCGTGATGTGCCAGCCAATTCGGGCGTGCTGGAACCAATTGAGTTTGTCATCCCGGAAGACAGCCTACTCAGTGTCATGCGGCCCAAACCGGTTGGCGGTTATACCGAAACCATTCTTCGCGTCATTGACGTCATGTTCCAGGTGATTTCTAAGGTGGCACCCGATATGACCAACGGCTGCGCCTATGGCACCATCAATGCGTTATCAATGGCGGGTTACCGCAAGAACGGTGCCCGCTGGGTGATGTTCTCGTTTTTCGGCGGTGGTCATGGCGGGCATCCCCTGGGCGATGGCCTCAACCACGGTAATGCACCAATATCGACAGCAACCATTCCACCCTTGGAAATTCTGGAAGCCGCTTACCCGGTGCGCTTCACTCAATGGGCATTACGTCCCGATAGCGGCGGGTCCGGCAGAAACCGTGGCGGTTGCGGCGCGATTTATGAAATCGAGTTGCTCGAAGAAAAAGCCGATGCCTTTCTGTTTGGTGAGCGCGGCAAATATGCCCCGGCCGGTGTCGTCGGCGGCAAGAGTGGCGCTCTCAACGAATTCTATTATCCAGATGAAAACGGCGCTGATACCTCTCCGCCGATGGTCTCAAAAATGGTGGGCATCCATCTCGACCAGGGCCAACGGGTTCGCTTGGAAACCCCAGGCGGCGGCGGTTATGGCGATGCGTTGAAACGTAATCCTAAACAAGTTGCTGAAGATGTCCGACTGGGCTACGTCACGGCCGAGGCAGCCGCTAAAGATTATAAATGTGCCGTCTCCAACGACGGTGTCCTGGACGAAAAAAAAACCACGCAGTTGCGGGGAGAAGCTTAAACTATGGCCAACAATCAAACAGTTGTCGGCGTCGATGTTGGCGGTACATTTACGGATGTTTTTTTCTTAAACGAAACGGATGGCTCCTGCAACGTTGCCAAGGTGCCCTCAACCCGGAATGACCAATCGGTAAGCATCCGTGACGGTATCAGCCAGCGACGGGACAATCTTTCCGAAGTCTCACTCATTATCCATGGCACGACCGTCGGCACCAATGCGCTTCTGGAACGCAAGGGTGCCAAGACCGGAATCATCACGACCAAAGGGTTTCGAGATGTCATCGAAATGCGCCGTCGTGACCGGCCCGAGACTTGGGGCCTTTGGGGAATGTTTGAACCTGTAGTACCACGCGATCTGCGCGTTGAGGTTGATGAGCGGGTGCTCGCCGATGGCACGCTGCACACCGAAGTTGAACTCGCCGACGTGAAATTTGCAGCCGCAACATTGCTCGAACATGGTGCTCAATCGGTTTGT
>CAJWIB010000037.1 GCA_913041095.1 uncultured Rhodospirillaceae bacterium
ATCGGTCCGCCGCCATTTTACCGATTCGGTCAGCCGCGCGATCGTTCGTTGCACCCAGCTGCCTTCATCAGGCACCAAACCCGCTTGTACGATATTACCAGCTTGGGCATCAAATTCGCTCTGTAATATCTGCAAGTTAGGTGCACCGCTAGCAGCAATGCCGCTAAGCTGTTTTAATGCATTACCAAGAACTTTTTGTAGATCTGCATTTTTCTGAACCAATATATTCAGCGTCGCCAATTCATCTTTGAAACTCCGGCCTGCGCGAACGGCTTCACGCAATTGGCCAATTGATAGCACCAGGACCCGTGCCTCACTGCTTTGGGTTTCACTTGTAGCCCGGGGTAATTTCTTTTCCAGCTCAGCTACCTGATTAGTCAGACTATTAAGGGTTTTACCATCCTCGGTTTGATAGACCGTGCGGTAATTTAAATTTTCTTTTTCTAATTTATCCAACCGATTAGACAATTGTTTTAACATTTTGACCGCACCGGTACCAGGATCAGTATTTACTGCATCAATTAATTTCTTGACAGAGCCAATGGAATTTTCAAGTTTCTCCAAGCGCTTCAAGGTTGCATCCAAATGAGTTTGCATGCGTTTTCTTTCTTGCTGAAGAGCATCTAGGTCCGGCACTTGCTGGCTGTCTTCAAGCACCTTTAAACGCCCTCTTAGTTTGGTGATTTTCACCTCGGTTTCAGTTTCGGCAAACAGCATCGGTGCACTCGTCTGCACTTTTGGCAACCACAAGGGTTTGGTTGCAATCGCCGCACCGGCGACAGTGGCAACAACCAGCAACGTTATAAAGACAGTTTGACCAGAGCCGCCCTGACGACGCTGTATCGGCGCGACGCGGTGGGCGTTAGTTGGTCCCGAGGACGTTGGTAGATCTTCTAATATTTCTGGTTCTGCCGTATGCTGTGAAATTTTTTGGGTACCCACCGATTGATCATCGGCGTTATTTAGTTCTGCTACCAAATCCAGCAAGGCGTCCTGATTTGGCTCTACCGCAATATGAATATCCTGCCAGTGTAACTCGCTAATTTTATCAGCGACCGCTTGGCTAAGACAAATTGCAATCATACTCCGGCACGATCTGATGAGGCGCGCTTTGCGAATAAGCTCGACAAATATTTCTGCTGACCGCGGTGAATAAAGTGTTACCGCTTCAATATGATTTTCTTTAATCGCGGCGATGGTCGAGGACGTCAGACTGCGTTTATTGATTACATCGTAAATAACTTCGCGGGTGCATTTAAAGCCAGCGGCTTCTACCAACCCAATAAGATCACCGGCAACAGTTGAGCCGGCAACATGCAACAAAGGTCCATCGGCAGGTTTGAGTATTTCTTTAACTAATTCCGCCAAGGTTTCAACATTAGCAGCAGCGCTATGCACCTGAGTAAAGCCGGACCCGCGGGCTGTTGCCGCTGTTGCATCACCAACCGCATAAACCGGGATTTCCCGCCGGTCTGTTCGCCGTGCCAGCGCACGTACTCCATTGGCACTGGTCAACAGAAAAGCTTGAACACCATCAAGCTCTAGCGGCGGGCCTTCGATTTGTTTGATTGCCAAAAGCGGCTCAACGACGGATCCCACACCACGCGCACCAAGAAGTTCGGCTAAGGCTGTGCCATCATCGCCAGGTCGGGTTACCAATACACGCATGATACCGTTTTAATCCTCCTGCTGGTTTTCCTTCATATTTTCTGGGTGCTCCATTTCAGGATGCGGGTGAATTATATCAGGTCCGCTCGCTTTTATCGCGTCTAAGATTGAAGGACCGGCCTCAATTAATAATTTTTCAGCAACCTGAGTACCTAACAATTCTGCCTCCGATGCCAAGCCACTCAATTCAACTTCGGCTTTTTCAACGCCATCGGGCCGGGCGATTATACCACGCAAGTCTAATTTACCAGTCCCATCCAAATGCGCCAATCCCGCAATCGGCGTTTGGCACGACCCATCCAAAACCGCCAACATGGCGCGTTCTGCCAACACTGCAACCGTCGTCGGCGGATGGGAGAGCGATGCAATCATTGCATTAGCGCGCAAATCTTCTTCCCGGCAGGTTGCGGCTAAGACACCTTGGCCAACGGCGGGGAGCACTTGATCTATTTCAATCAAGCTGGTTACAGCGTCTTGCTTACCCAGCCGGATTAATCCGGCAAAGGCTAACAACGTAGCATTGACGTCGCCCGCCTCAAGTTTACTGATGCGCGTTTCGACATTACCGCGAAACGGCACCACTTTAAGATCAGGCCGCATATTAAGGATTTGAGATTTCCGCCGGAGCGAGGCGGTGCCGACGACCGCCCCTTGCGGTAATTCTGCTATCGTCTTGGCTTTAGTGGATATAAACGCATCTCGGGGATCAATCCGCTCAGTAATCGCGTGCAGCACAATTCCATCCGGCATAAAAGTCGGCATGTCTTTCATGGAATGGACGGCAATATCGATCTCGTTACGCAGCATCGCTTCATCAAGTTCTTTGGTAAACAAGCCTTTACCGCCAATCTCGGATAGTAACCGGCTTTGTTCCCGGTCGCCCGTGGTCTTGATTACAATCGTATCAACTGCGCCGTTTTTGCACAAAACAGCGTGGTGCTCTTTTAATATGCTAATGACTTGATTGGTCTGGGTCAGCGCCAGGGGGCTACCTCGGGTACCGACACGAAGTTTATCGACAGCTGCCATGGTCAATTTTTTCTATCTTTGATACTGGTTGTGGTTTTGTCAAAACATAAAGAGTAAAGTCCGGCGATGAAACCCGAAATAACTCTATTTTGGGTAAGAATTATGTTTTTGAGTGCAAGTCGGTATGATCGTTTTGGGTATTGAATCAAGCTGTGATGAAACCGCCGCCGCGATCGTGTGTGATGCGGCAAGCCCGGATGCGCGAATCTTAAGTAATATTGTCCTCAGCCAAGAGGATGAACACCGCCCTTACGGCGGTATCGTGCCCGAAATTGCTGCTCGCTCACACCTTGAACATGTCGATCATCTTATCAAACAAGCCTTACAAGACGCCGGTGTTAAGTTAGCGCAACTTGATGGCATAGCCGCCACCGGCGGTCCGGGGCTGATCGGCGGCGTTATCGTCGGCGTTATGTCGGCCAAGGCTATTGCTAGCGTGCAGAACAAACCCTTTATTGCGGTTAATCATCTGGAAGGACATGCCTTAACTGCCCGGCTGACCGAAAATGTCGAATTTCCTTATTTGTTGTTATTGGTCTCCGGCGGCCATTGCCAACTCTTGATTGTCGAAGAAGTTGACCGTTATATACGACTTGGCACTACGATAGATGATGCCTTAGGCGAAGCTTTTGATAAATCCGCCAAGATGTTGGGGCTTGGCTATCCCGGAGGTCCTATTGTCGAGCGCGCGGCAGCTACCGGTGATGGCGCGCGATTCGAGTTGCCGCGACCGATGCTGGGCCGCAAGGAGTGTCATTTTTCTTTTTCCGGGCTCAAAACTGCAATTCGCCAGCAAATTGAGCGTTTCGGGGGTGAGGAAAAAATGAGCGATCAGGATGTTGCCGATTTATGTGCGTCGTTTCAAAGCGCCGTCGGCGATGTCCTCATTGACCGCTGCCAAAATGCGCTAAGACAGTTTCGCGAGCGCTATCCAAACGGCAATACGCTGGTTGTCGCCGGTGGTGTTGCTGCTAATCAAACTTTGGCTAAACGCCTCGCCGATTTAGAAATCTCGGAGAATACCAGACTTATTGTGCCTCCAGCACAACTCTGCACCGACAATGCAGCGATGATTGCCTGGGCCGGGATCGAACGCCTGAAAGCAGGACATTCCGATCTGCTCGATTTTAAACCCCGGCCACGTTGGCCGCTTGACCCTGACGCACCGACGGCAATAGGCGCTGGCGTAAAAGCCTAGGCAAAAATGTGATGGTAAGATTAGAGTGTCTTGCGTTAAATAAATTAGAACGGCATAAATAATTCATGAGTAAGATTGGTATCATCGGCGCGGGCGCCTGGGGTACTGCCCTGGCAATGGCCGCCATCAGGGCTGGCAACGAAGTTGTCATCCAAGCCCATGAGCCGGAAGTTGCGGAAGCCATCAACCACCATCACGAAAACAGTATTTTTCTGCCAAGTTACGAACTTGATCTGGGCATAAAAGCTACCAGCGTTATGGCGGACGCTGTTGATGCGGATGTTGTATTACTGGTTGCTCCCGCTCAACATATGCGTGGCGTTTGTGACGCGGCGGCGGCTGATTGGCCAAGTGGCGTGCCGGCGATTATTTGCGCCAAGGGAATCGAGCAAGGCAGTTGTGCCCTAATGAGCGAAGTGGTGGGCGAAATGTTGCCGGGCAAACCCATCGCTGTCTTATCTGGCCCCACTTTTGCTGCTGAAGTAGCGCGTGATCTGCCAACGGCCGTAACCTTGGCGTGCGATGATGAAACCATGGCTAAAGTTCTAATGGAAACCTTGAGCACCCGGTATTTTAGAATATACCGCTCGCGGGATGTTATCGGCTCGCAAATTGGTGGTGCGGTCAAAAACGTGCTGGCCATAGCCTGCGGCATCGTTGAAGGCCGCAAACTTGGAGACAATACACGGGCCGCACTGGTCACCCGCGGTCTCGCCGAAATTAGCCGCTTAGGCATAGCTAAAGGCGCCCATGCGGAAACCCTCGCGGGCCTGTCGGGGATGGGAGATTTGACGCTGACTTGCAACGCCGTTCAATCACGCAATTTTTCACTGGGAGTTGCCCTTGGCAGTGGTCAACGCCTCGAAGACATCTTAAGCGAACGAAATTCAGTTGCCGAAGGTGTTTTTACTGCCTCATCGGTTACCGATCTTGCCCGCCGGCTTAATGTTGATCTGCCGATTTGCTCTGCTGTTGATGGCGTGCTAAATCACGGCGCTAATATCGACGCGACCATCAACGGTCTTTTGGCGCGTCCGCTAAAAGCTGAAACCACTTAATTAATTCAGTACTTTAGAAGGCCAGAAAGAGGCAAAGACAATGCTGTTTCACATTCGTTGTAAAGATAAACCCAGCCAAATGAATATGCGCGCCTCTACGCGTGCAGTTCATCTGAAATATCTCGCTAATTTTGGCGACAGTATATTTTTTGCCGGCCCGACTTATACGGATGAAGGCAAAACGGTTACCGGCAGTGTATTTCTCATTGATCTCGAAGATATGGCGGCGGCAGAGAATTTTGCCAAAGGCGATCCTTATCGCAAAGTCGGCCTATTTGAATCGGTTGAGATTGAACAAATCCGCAAAGTTATTCCAACCGACGATTAACCAAAGTCGATGTTTAAAACGCTGAAATCAGGTCTCGCCAATCATTTCAAAGGTCGGGCGATGAATTCGAGTCGCAAAGCGGTGCAAGACTATATCATCGGGCTCCGCCAAATGACCGATCAAGATCTTGGCGTTATTCTCGCGGTCTCCACGGTTATTCGCATCAATATGGAAAACCAAGAATATCTGCCAAAAGGACTCTATTCCGATCAATCTCTGCTCTCCACCACTGAGCTAGGGCGCTATCAGATGGACCTCAACAAACTGGTGCGGGATTTCAACAAAATGAAACAACACACCGACGCAGTTGGCACGCTGCTAATCTCCTATAGTTTGCGCTGCCTGAACGTACCGGAAGTGCGTGATCTTGGCCGCGAAATGTGGGCGGAAATGCAACGCGGGTATCCGCATGTTAAAGATGCGCTCAAACAAGGTGAGGAGGAAAAAGGCGAATCTTTTCCGGAACGTGCCTGGCAGGAATGGCAGCAAATTCCAGTTGGATTAGAACCGTTAGATGATGACTAAAAAAGGCACGGAAAAAATGCTGATTGTTATCCGTCGCAACAATAATGCTTTTGTCTACATTAATTCCTGTCCTCATATCGTAGAGCCGCTTGATTTACAGCCGGGTAAATTCCTCAGCCATGATAAAAAATATCATTTGCTCAACCCACGGTACGCTGTTTGAAATTTATACTGGCCATTGTGTTTTTGGCCCCTGCAAAGACAATCATCTTGACGTTTTTCCGATTTAGGTTGAAAACGGCGAAGTCTTGTATACTGGCTAAATTAGTTCCCCTAATATTTTTATTTAATCTTTGTTTTCGGCACTTGTTTTTAGTCAACAGATCAGGATAAAACATTTGTAAGATCAACAGATCATCGCGACCGCATTCAGGAGTTGGCTGCGTATAAGGACCGTTACGTTCTATAGGGAGGTTCAAAGGCCTAACATGTCAGAAGATTTAATATTTCCCGTGCCCGATCAGGTCGCTGCTGATGCCTGGGTAGATAATGATAAATATTTGGAAATGTACCAGGCGTCCGTTGATGACTCGGAAAGTTTTTGGAGTGAACAGGGCAAACGGATCGATTGGATCAAACCCTACACCCAAGTTAAAGACGTCGACTTTGCCGATAATGCCCGGATTAAGTGGTTTTACGATGGCACGCTAAACGCGTCATTTAACTGCCTTGATCGCCATCTCGATACAAGGGGTGATCAAACCGCCATTATTTGGGAAGGTGATGACCCGGAAGATTCGAAGACAATCACCTATAATGAGCTTCACAAACAAGTCTGTCGCCTCGCCAATGCAATGAAAAATGAAGGCATCCAAAAAGGCGATGTCATCACGATCTATATGCCGATGATCCCTGAAGCCGCTGTCGCCATGCTGGCCTGTACACGGATTGGCGCCATTCACTCAGTGGTATTTGGTGGTTTTTCACCGGACGCCTTGGCCGGCCGTATCCAGGATTGTGATTCCAATTGTGTCGTCACTGCTGATGAAGGTGTGCGCGGTGGTAAAGCGATCCCTCTCAAAGCCAATACGGATGCGGCAGTCGCTAAATGCTCAACGGTCAAAAAGGTCTTTGTCGTTAAGCGCACCGGCGGTGACATTGATTGGGATGACAGCCGGGACATCTGGTATCATGAAGCCACCTCGGCGGCTGATGCGGCTTGCGAACCTGAAGAAATGGGCGCCGAAGACCCGTTATTCATACTTTATACGTCAGGCTCGACTGGCAAACCTAAAGGCGTCATGCACACCACCGGCGGCTATATGGTTTATGTCTCGATGACCCATCAATATGTTTTTGATTATAAAGATGGCGATATCTATTGGTGTGCGGCTGATGTCGGCTGGGTTACTGGCCACAGCTATATTCTGTATGGGCCGCTCGCCAATGGCGCAATCACAACGATGTATGAAGGCCTGCCCAACTGGCCGGACGCGTCACGTATTTGGCGGGTCGTCGATAAACACAACGTCAATATCCTTTACACCGCACCGACGGCGATCCGCGCCTTGATGCGGGAAGGCGAGGAGCCGGTCAAAAAAACCAACCGTAAATCTTTGCGGCTATTGGGCACGGTTGGCGAGCCGATCAACCCAGAAGCCTGGATGTGGTATTATAAAGTCGCTGGCGATGAACGTTGCCCGATCGTAGATACCTGGTGGCAAACTGAAACCGGTGGTATTTTGATCACGCCTCTGCCGGGTGCGACGGCCTTGAAACCGGGCTCGGCCACGAGACCGTTTTTTGGGGTGAAGCCAGCTTTGGTCGATCCCGACGGCACTATTTTGGAAGGCGCCAATTCCGGAAATCTCGTGTTGCTCGATAGCTGGCCCGGCCAAATGCGGACGGTTTACAAAGATCATCCTCGCTTTATTGAAACCTATTTCTCGACCTATCCCGGACGCTATTTCACCGGTGATGGCTGTCGCCGTGACGAAGACGGCTATTACTGGATTACCGGCCGGGTCGATGATGTGATCAATGTCTCTGGCCACCGCATGGGCACGGCTGAAGTGGAAAGCGCGCTGGTTGCCCATCCGAAAGTATCGGAATCCGCTGTTGTCGGCTATCCGCATGACATTAAAGGTCAGGGCATTTATGCCTATGTCACGCTGATGGAAGGCATCAATCCATCAGAAATTCTACGCCAGGAGCTCAGCGATTGGGTGCGCAAGGAAATTGGCCCGATTGCCAAACCAGATCTGCTGCAATGGGCTCCGGGTCTGCCGAAAACCCGGTCGGGGAAAATCATGCGTCGTATATTGCGTAAAATTGCCGAGAACGATCCGTCGAATTTGGGCGACATCTCGACCCTCGCTGACCCCAGCGTCGTCGAGAACCTGGTCAATGAGCGCATGAATACGTAATGCGGGTGAAGTAATTTAGAAAAAGGGGACATGCCAAAGACAATTAGTGGGTTACGTGTCCCCTTTTTTAAGGTTTAGGATTGGGGCTTTTATAAGTTTTCTGTGGTGAATGGACTTCTTGACGATGGATACGCGGACCTGCCTGCGCGTAACTTCGGCGGAGGCAGGTCAAGTCCACGTATGGCGACATTTGTTATTTGATGACCGTGGTGACGTGGTGGGGATGCACTATTAAATTCTTCATGGTCTTGGTGGTCTTCGTGTTGAATGAAATCACTTCAACACCGCAAGCGGGGACACCTTAGGGGATCGGCGTACAGCTTGATAGGATGTACCAGGAAGATGCCCCCTTTCTATATTAAAAATCAGAACATCTACCGTTTTTTCCCAATCGCCGTAGCGGGTGGGTTCGGAGCCTTTGGGGCCACCAATTTCTTTCGGCAACTATTTTGGCGTTTCTTTAGGTTTTTCCTTTTTTGTTTCTTTTAGCTTTGGCGGTATTGGTAGTCCTATCTCGGTACTATATTTTATGGCCAGTACTGACTCGGCGCCAATCCAGCGCGCCAATAATGTAATTTCTGCCAGCATGCTGATCCCTATGGTGCTGGCGTTACTCATATACCGTGGCAAAGTTACCGAAATAATCCTCACCCAGGCCACTATTCTGTTTTTCCCGTTTACCGCCGAGATGTGGCTGGACGCGCATAGTTTCACCAAGGTGTCGGCGGATATTTTTTGCAAAGCCGTCCTGGTGCTGTTAGTCGTTATCGGAGTTTTGGTACTCAGCCTTTAACGTAATTTAAACAAACGCTCAATAATCGCCGGACCAAACCTGAAATAGAGAAAAAGCGAGACAAATAACGGCAACATTGATCCGGTCATCAAGGAAAGATTTGATTCCGGGTAGATCAACGGAAATATTAGTGTCGTGCCGACCACAAATTCAACATTGTTCATTCCATCGGCATTAAATATTTTCTCTAAAAAAGCCAGAAACAGACCAGTTAAAGACATCCCAATCAACACCCCCCAAAGTCCGAAATTGGCATAAAACTCTGTAATCCAAGGCATATTTATCGATGTCGTCGGCGCATTACTTTGATCGAGAAAGCCATATTTTTGGCCAAATTTATAACCGGTCTGTTCCTTTGGTTTACCCGGATAGAAAGCGCGCGGAATAAAGGAAGTCAGCAAAGGTTTATAGGTTTCTCCCTGCCAATACGGTGTTTTATCCGGTGTTGATTGAACCACCATCTGAAACACCCAGACTTGGCTGATGCGATGTATTAAAGGCACCAATCGATCATAATAAATTATTATTTGCCTGCCATTTTCAAAATCTAATTTATCCTTTCCCTGTATGTAAAATTGGAAAATTGCCTTGGTCATGTTGATATTTTGATCCCGGGGGTTGCGCAAAGCACTGGTCAGATCGTAAATCGAAATCAAACACAAACTTGCAACTATCAAGCCGACAATAATTTTGTGTTTTTTTACCCACCATAGCACCAGTATCATGAAAAGAAATAAAAGCAGCATCGGCGTGATTAGGAATTCTGATCCTCTGATTTGTATTTCCAGCGGTATGACAATAAACGCAAAGATCAATGCCTGGGTGTTAGATAATTTTCCACTATTCCATTGTAAAAACAGACCGCCAATCGCCACATAAATTACTGGTCCGGCGAACTGGCCAAATGACGGAATAGTTTTGAGCAGAGGAATGAACTCATAGAAAAAATGAATGATTGCCAGCAGCCAAAAAAGCATATTCACTGCCGTGGGATTTTCGGTGCCTTTGATTTTTAAACATACTAGCTGTCTAAATACTAACCGCTTGGCGCCATAAAAAGCAGCCAGCATAAGGACTAAGGCAGCCAGTATAATCGCTAAAGAATTGGCGTCGATAAAGGAAATGGTAACTTTGTTATAAAGAATGAGAACCCCGTTCCTGGTCGGAATAAATGACGTTAAAAAAACGGGAAAACCAAAAAACAATGCATAAAAGATTCCAACCAGAGGGAAGAAAGGTATCGGTGGCTGGTCGCCATCCTGGAGAAAGATCAGGCTCGGCAGCAGCGCCACCCAAATTATCGCCAGCCCCAGTAGTTTGTTTTCCGTACCTATAGTGCTGGTGGCCAATAAAAATATGCTGCCGATCACTATTATGAAAATCAATACAACAACCGAAATTTTGAGACCAAAAATATCCTTAGCCAAAAATTTTACCCCCTTGTATTTAAAGACCTATTTTGAATTTATGCTTTTACAGACTAATTTAGGCTTAGAGAAGTGTAGAATTTCCAATTTGCTGATACCGGATGGCCGTCTGAGTAAATTACTCAGACATGCTAATAAGTTAAATGTCGTTTGCACTGGCCGGTATCGGCTGATAGTCGAAAGTCATGCCACGTGATTTTGCCTTCGATATTTTGAATGCCACGCTGCAGTTGCGGCAACCCTTTGATGAGGCTTTCGAACAACACAAACGAAACACTAAGCTTAAACCACGGGATCGTGGCTTTGCCTTCAATTTGGTGATTACCACCCTTCGGCATTTGGGTCAGATTGACGATGTTCTAAAGCAATGCCTGGATAAAAGTTTACCGCCGAAAGCAAAATTCGCGAGGACGATTTTGCGCCTTGGCATCTGCCAGTTATTATTTTTGGAGACCCCAGCCCATGCTGCCGTTAGCACCAGCGTTGATCTTGCTGAGCGTCAAAATCAGGGGCCGTATAAAAAGCTGATCAATGCTGTCCTGCGCCGGGTCGACCGAGAGGCATGCAAACTTACCAGTGGGCAGGATGCTACCACGCTAAACACGCCGGATTGGCTGTGGCAGTCGTGGTGCCAGGCCTACGGTGAAGACGCTGCCCGCCAGATTGCTGCCGCACATTTGAAGGCACCCGAGCTTGATCTAACGGTGATAGCAGACGCTGCATCTTGGGCCCAAAAACTTGACGGTCGGCTCTTGCCGACCGGTAGTATTCGTCTGCCGGTGTCAACACGAGTACAAGAATTGACAGGTTATGAAAACGGTGCCTGGTGGGTTCAGGATACAGCGGCAAGCCTGCCGGCCCGGTTATTTGGAAAAGATTTAGTGGGCCAGAAAATCGCTGATATTTGTGCCGCACCTGGCGGTAAGACGGCGCAACTTTTAGCTGCCGGGGCTGAAGTTATTGCCCTTGATAGGTCGGATAAAAGATTGCAAACGCTCAAAGAGAACCTCAACCGACTGTCCTTGACGGCTGAAACAATTTGTGTTGATGCCGTAAGTTGGCGGCCGGAAGAGCTGCTGGATGGTGTGCTTTTGGATGCGCCATGCAGTGCCACCGGCACCATTCGGCGCCATCCCGATGTCGCTTACCTAAAACGGCCTGAAGATGTCAGCCATGCCGGACAAGCTCAATTTCAATTACTTAATGCCGCAACAGAAATGGTCAAGCCCGGTGGGCAAATTGTATTTGCGACATGTTCTCTCCAGCCCCAAGAGGGGCCAGACGTTATTCACTCTTTTTTGGCAAACCATAAAAAATGGCGGCGCCAGCCCATTGAAGCGAGTGAAGTCAGCAACTGTGTTGAGTTTATTACCGAAGCCGGTGACCTTCGAACCTTACCCTGTCACCTCGCCAATCTGGGATATATGGACGGTTTTTTTGCTGCCCGTTTGATGCACGTCTAGCCAAAATAATCTCAATCTCATTAACGATTTTTTTGTCCTTTTCGGCCTAAATTTGAGCCAAATTGCACAATATTTTGGAAAAATTAAGTGTCGGTGTCATCGGTCTATAATTTGCCCGCCTTTAAGAGTTGGCCCAAAGAAACATCTCGCGGCTTGCTTGATGGCCTGCGTCGCCTCACCTATCGAAATCCACTTTATGGTATTACCCTGGTTGGCCGCGCCCCAAATCGCCTGTTTGGCACACCACCCGAACTCATGCCGGGAGATGCCGCTACCGGTCAAATAATACTCGCTGGTAATTTAATATGTGGTGGCCAGCGCTGGCCGCTTATTGACATGGCACATTTCCCCAAACAAGCGAGTGATCATTGGCGCGCCTATGTGCACGGATTTGCCTGGCTCAGTGATCTTCGCGCCGTCGGTAGTGATGCTTCCCGGGAACTTGCCCGCAGTCACATCATTCGTTGGATTGATTCTTATACAAGATGGTCGCCATTAACCTGGCGAGCCGATGTTCTCGGCCAGCGGCTCACCAACTGGTTGACCCATTTCGGTTTTTTTGCCGGCGACGCGCCGCAAGAATTCTATAATTTATTTTTTACCGAAGTCGTCAAACAAGCCCGCCATCTCAATCGGATCATTATGAAATCGGTGACCGGACCAGGGCGAATTCAAGGACTTAAAGGGCTTATTTATTGCGGTGTTGCACTGCCGGGTTACGAAAACTATTTGCATAGCGGAATGCGTCATCTGGAAAACGAACTTGACCGGCAGATTTTCCCCGATGGCGGTCACTACTCACGCAATCCTCATATTCATATGGAAGTGTTGGCAGATTTAGTGACTCTCCGCGAAACTTTTGTCGCTGCCCATATCAATGTGCCGGCTTGGTTAACTGGTGCCATCGAACGCATGGTGCCGATGCTGAGAGCCCTGCGTCACGCCGATGGCGGTCTCGCCTTCTTTAATGGTGCCAGCACCGGTGAACCTGCTTTGATTGATACCTTACTGGCAAAATCGGAGGTCAAAACACGGGCCATCTCCAGCGCACCCCATACCGGCTTTCACCGGCTTTCCGCCGGACGGACGACGGTGTTGATGGATACCGGCACACCGCCTCTTGAAACAGCCCATAAATGGGCTCATGCCGGCACGCTTGCGTTCGAAATGAGTGCCGGCAAAGATCGCATTATTGTCAATTGCGGCATGCCGGAAGATACCTCGCCAGACTGGCAGCAAGCC
>CAJWIB010000038.1 GCA_913041095.1 uncultured Rhodospirillaceae bacterium
CCGGCAACAGATTGGTTTCGCTGATGACATCGTAGGCGCCGCGGTAATCTTTGGTGGAAATTTTTTTGATAAAGCCGGGAATATCAATCGCCACCGGGCAACTTGCGATACAAGCAGGCTCGGGACAATACAGACAACGCTCGCATTCTCTTAGCGTATCCGCAACTTCATAACCGTAGGTAACTTCATCAAAGTTGCTAACCCGCTCCACTGCATCCTGGATCGGCATGGGGGTCTGTTCCTGAGGGATAGTTCTGATGGTTCTTTTGGCCATGGTTCGATTGCCGGTCAAGCCTCCGCTCTTGGTGAGAAATTGTCGGGTTGTGGCGGTTCATGAGGAGATTGATTTAGTCGCCGGCATGATTCTGTCCAATTATCCAAGGCAACCTTTTCGTCTTCCTTAAATCGTTGCAGCCGGTTCATCAGATCTTCAAAATCGACTGTATGACCATCAAAATCCGGGCCGTCGACACAGGCAAACTTGATTGATCCATCGACTTTAACACGGCAACCGCCGCACATGCCTGTGCCGTCGACCATTATTGGGTTCAAGCTGACCATCGTCTTGATACCGAGGGAGCGGGTAGTTTCGGCGCAAGCTTTCATCATGATTGGCGGACCGATGGCAATGAGTTCGTCGATATCCGCATGCTTCTTAGCTGCCGCCTCAATACCTTTAGTCACTAGCCCTTTGATACCACGAGAACCATCATCAGTGCAGACGATGAACTCGTCGCAGTATTTTTCGAATTTATCGTCCCAGAAAACCAGTTCCTTAGACCGGAAGCCGACGATGCCAATGACATAGGCACCGTTTTCCTTATGAGCACGTGCCTGGGGAAAAACAGGAGCGACGCCCAATCCGCCGCCGACGCAAATAATTTTTTTGGCGTCGGTGATATGGCTCGGAACTCCCATCGGTCCAGTGACGCTGAAAAGAACACTGCCAACTCGGCAGGTCCGTTGCATCTCCTTCGATGTTTTGCCGACGGCTTGGATGACCAGCGTAACCGTTCCTTTGTCACGGTCGAAATCAGCAATGGTAAGGGGGATGCGCTCGCCATGCTCATCAGGAATAACAATAACGAATTGCCCAGGATGAGCAGCATTTGCCATTAACGGGTGTTCAATTTCCAATAGGAACGTAGCCTCAGAAAAATCCTGCCGAACGACCACCTTGAAACCAGGTTCGCCGGTACCGGCTTGACTTGATCTTGGGATACCCATCAACCTTTTCCTCGGGTTTCGGTCATCCATATTCTCCGATTTTAATTCGGCTAAGTCCTTATATAATCTTTTGGTTCTAACTGTTTATGAGGGATATGAACTTGACGTTAGTCAATTGGGCATAATCTTACTAGCACCGTAAAATTTGTCCAGGGCGGGACGCCAAACAGATATTACAGGTCTTCGAATTGATCATAAACTATTCTGTTCGGGCAGATTAAATAACGGCTTTCTACTTGGTAGTCGCAGGTGTGAAACATATTACAAAGCACGCACTGCTGCATTGCGGCTTCCATCTTTTCGGGCATCAACTCAAATCCGCGCGCCACATCTATCTCGAGATAATCGAGCATTCGTTTCATTGGGTAGGGCATTTCGTTCAAATTAACCATGACCGCAATCCTCGAATTTGTCTTGCATTATACAATAAAATTGCGGCGTCGGTAAGTTTCGAATGTTCTTTATCTATAATGAACAAGTTGCACAGCGGTTGCACCAAAGCAGGCCTACCTGAACAAATACGTTCACTCTCAGCCAGAAGCAGATATTTTGCGGGTTATAAATTGATGTCTAATCTTCTAAAATAGCTTCAAAGACAGTCGGCGCGCCAGCCAGGAAAACGGCAATCGAATCCTCGATCGCGGCATCAAAGTTTTCCCGCTTTTCAGAGCCATATATAAATTTCCGGATAGCAATATAGAAAATTCCGCCGTGCAGATTCCACGCTAAATCAAATTCCCGTTCAGTTAGAGGTGTTTTTTTGAGGTCGGGAAAATTGTGCTCTTCTCTTAGCTCGGTGCAGATGCGATCCAGCACTTTGTCATGGATAAGTTTGAGATACTGTTGATAAAGCGTTACCCCTTTAATGCCGGAAAAAACCAATATGCGCACCCATTCAAATTCAAAAATGGCATTGGTATATTCGTGATAAAACTGGTTGAGCCGATCGGATAGCGGGCGGCTGCGGTCGCTTAGCAAATCTTCCCATTGGGGCTGCCAGCGTCGCAGATACACCTCTTCATAGACGCGCTTGACGATGTCGCCTTTGGTCGGGAAGTAGCGAAAGAGCAGGGGCTGCGAAATGCCTAAGCGCCTGGCGAGTTCCCGTGTCTGGCCATCAAAACCAACTTCGGCGAAATAGCGCACTGCTTCATCAATAATTTGCTGCTCGCGTTCATCACGGCTTAAACGTTTGCGTTTTTTGATTTTGGTTTGGGGCACGCTTTAGATCTCTTTCCAAATTGCTATTGCCCATGAGTTTTAGACCATTGGCACCATTGACAGAAATTGAATGCGGCGTAATATCATTCCTTATTGATCATTTGATCACTTTAATAACAATAATAATATTTGCCCAGTATTAAAAAATAAAATTGGGAGGCTCAATTGAAACCGTCAGCATTTAATTATGCTAAGCCTTCATCAGTGGATGAAGTCCTTGGCCTGCTTAGTGAATATGGCGATGAGGCAACAATTTTAGCCGGTGGTCAAAGTTTAGTGCCGACCATGAATATGCGTTTATCGGCTCCATCTTTGGTTATCGATATTAATGGCCTAGCGGAATTAAGCGGTATCTCGAGCAATGGGGAAAGCCTTCGCATTGGCGCGTTGACCCGCCACGTTGAAATTGAGAACTCGTCGGAAATTGCTGAACATGCGCCTCTCATCACCATGGCAATGCCGTCAATTGCTCATCCCGCCATTCGTAATCGCGGTACCATGGGCGGCAGTATCGCGATGGCGGACCCGGCAGCGGAAATGCCCGCCTGTCTTTGTGCTCTTGGCGCTGAAATTGAGATTACCGGAGGCAGCGGAGCCCGCAAAGTCGCGGCGACAGATTTTTTCAAAGGTCTCTACGATACTGATCTCGGTGGTGATGAGATAATAACAGCCATTGAAATTCCCAAAATTAGTGCCGGATACTGCTCGGCTTTTGATGAACTGGCGCGGCGGCACGGCGATTATGCGATGTGTGGAGCAGCCGCACATGCCAAAGTTGATGGCTTAGTGATTTCAGATTTACGGCTGGTGTTCTTCGCTGTCGGCGGCACACCTGTCGTTGCTGCTGCAGTAGGTTCTGCCATGGCAGACCAGACGGTCGATGAGATCAGTATCGCCGCAGCGCAACATGCAGTTGAGGATGATCTCTCGCCTTTTGATGATCTGCAATGCTCGGCGACGCTCAGGATGCATTACGCCAAAGAATTGACCAAACGCATTCTTAACACGCTGGTTGCCGGATAGGGGGGGGGAGATAAAAATGACAACAGTAATTGAACAAATTCAAATTTCAGCCACCGTAAATGGTGAAAAAGTTACGCGGCTGATTGAGCCCCGCCTCTCATTGGTTGATTTTCTCCGCAATGAGTTGGAGCTAACCGGTACCCATGTTGGCTGTGAGCACGGTGTTTGCGGCGCCTGTACGGTCCGTGTTAATGGAGAGATCGTCCGCGGCTGCCTAATGCTGGCGGTTCAGGCTGGCGGCACTGAGATTATGACCATTGAAGGCGAGTCTGATGGCGGCGAAATAGCTGATCTGCAAAAAGCCTTTCATGAACGCAATGCAGCGCAATGCGGATTTTGTACGCCGGGCTTGATTATGACGACGACGGAATTGCTTAAAACCAATCCTGATCCCAACCGCGCCGAAATCCGAGAGTATTTGTCCGGAAACTATTGCCGCTGTACAGGCTATGAAGCAATTGTCGATGCGATTGAAACGGTCGCAACTGAAAGAAAGGGAGGGTAGGTCATGGCTGATATGATTAAAGACCACATCCTCGACCGTCCCAACAGCTATATTGGAAAAACGATTCCGCGACCGAATGCCAAACGTCTCTTGAGTGGCCGTGGCACCTTTACCGATGACGTAAAATTACTGCGCATGACCCATGTTGCTTTTTTGCGCTCAACCTATGCCCATGCCGAGATTGTTAGCATTGATGCCAGTGCTGCCAAAGAAAGCAATGGTGTGGTTGCCGTTGTCACTGGTGCGGAAATGGCGGAAGTGTGTTCACCTTGGGTGGGCGTGTTGAGCCATCTCGAAGGCCTGAAATCGGCGCCGCAGCATGCATTGGCTGTAAAAAAAGCGTCCTGGCAGGGTGAGCCGGTTGTCGCCGTGGTCGCCAATACCCGCGCCCAAGCGGAAGATGCCATTGAACTTGTCGAAATCGAGTGGAAAGAGCTGCCGGTGGTGACTGATATGGAAACAGCACTTGATGCAGACACACCGCTGATCCATCCGGAACTTGGTGATAATCTGGCCTGGCGGCGAGAATTGGATGTCGGTGATGTCGATGGCGCCTATGCCAATGCTGATCATGTTATCGAAGAAACCTATATTTCTAATCGCCACACCGGTGTATGCTTAGAGACGCGTGGTATTCTCGCCGATTATAATCCCGGCGAAGACCAGTTGACGATTTATCATTCAACCCAGGCGCCGCACATGATGCAAAGCCTGTTCGCCAAACATCTCGATATTGAGGAGCATAAAATCCGGGTGATTTGCAAGGATGTTGGTGGCTCTTACGGTATCAAAGTGCACTCCTATCCGGATGAATACGCGACGGTGGCTTTGGCTTACATGTTGAAACGCCCGGTAAAATTTACGGCTGATCGGCTCGAGTCTTTCACCAGCGATATTCACGCCCGGGATCACCGGATTAAAACCAAAATTGCGGTTTCAAATGAGGGTGAAATTCAAGCCTTCGAAATCGATGATCTCACCGGCATCGGGCCCTATTCAGTTTATCCGCGGACCAGCGGCATCGAGGCCAATCAGGTGGTTAATCTGACGGGCGGCCAATATCTCAATCCCAACTACCGGGCGATGGCAACGGTGGTGCTGCAAAATAAATCACCGATGTGCCAATACCGGGCGGTCGGTCACCCAATCTTGACGATGATCACCGAAGGTATGGTCGATGATGCGGCGCGTAAAATCGGCATGGACCCGCTTGAAATCCGCCGCAAAAACCTAGTGCCGGATGATGCCTATCCTTATACCGCGCCATCGGGATTGCCGTTTGAAAACCTCTCTCATCAGGCGAGCTTGGAAAAACTTGTCAAGATGATGGATTACGATGGGCTCCGCAAAGATCAAGCCGAAGCGCGCGAGCAAGGCATTTACCGAGGCATCGGTCTCGCGACCTTTATTGAAGTGACCAATCCCGGACCAGCCTTCTATGGTGTCGGTGGGGCGCCGATCTCGGCTCAGGATGGTGCGACGATGCGGCTTGATGCCAAAGGCAATGTTATTGTTGAAATTGGCGTTACCGAGCAAGGCCAAGGTGCTGAGGCGGTTGTAGCCCAATGTGCGGCAACAGCGCTTGGCGTCACTATGGACAAAATCAAAGTCATCGCCGGTGATACGGATATCACGCCTTATGGCGGCGGTACTTGGGGCTCGCGGGCGGCTGGTATCGGCGGTGAAGCAGCCGTCCAGGCCGGCAAGGCGCTGCGTCAAAATATTGTCGAAGTGGCAGGTATCATGCTGCAAAGTGATCCATCGACGCTGGATATTCGCGACAATAAGATTGTCGATCTGGCCGATGGCAAAGAGCGGATTGAGCTCTCAGAAGTTGGGCGTGTCTGTTATTACCGCCCCGATACGCTGCCGAAAGACTACCAGTCGGAGCTCGTCGTCACCCGCCACTATGTGCCGAAGCAGTTTCCCTTTGCCTTTACCAATGGCGTGCAGGGCTGCTACCTGGAAGTCGATACCAATACCGGCTTCATTGATTTTAAAAAATTCTGTGTGGTCGAGGATTGCGGCACGGTGATTAATCCGCAACTGGTCGACGAGCAGGTCCGGGGCGGAGTCATTCAAGGGCTCGGCGGCGCGCTCTTAGAAGAATGCCTCTACAGTCCGGAAGGTCAGCTGCTTAATGGGACGATGGCTGACTATTTAGTGCCGATGGCGGCGGAAATGCCGGATATCGAAGTTGGCCATGTTGAAAGCCCAACCTTGGATTCCGAGCTCGGCGCTAAAGGGGCTGGTGAAGCCGGTACTGGCGGCGCACCAGCTGTGGTGATGAATGCGATCAATGACGCCCTTAATCCGCTCGGCGGCAAGGTAACCGTTCAGCCCTTCACCCCAGAGCGCATTCTCCAGGCGATTGGCAAGATCTAAATCGTGGGATTGCCGCTGAGGCCTAAGGCATAGCGGCCAAACTCTGCACCCAAGACATCCCAGGAAATGCTGATATGAGTATTGCCGACGCTGGCATCCCGATAGTGGCGCTGGATCGGATTGGTCTTATAAGCACCGCTGCTGCCAGTCGCTTTATAAAGCCCTTCAACAGCGTCAAAGCATAGATTGGCGACGTAAGCTGCGTTGCCAGTCGACTTGGTTGGTAATTTCCATCACACCATCAGCCAATGTAGACTCACTTTTCGTAGTAATTGATCTCAACGGTAACTTTGTTCGGGTCCTCGGCAAAAATTTGCAGCAGTCCCAAACTTGGCACCTCACGTTCGCGGTAACTGACGCTGCGGTCTTCAAGAATTTTTTTGAGACCTTCCGGATCGGAGGCCCTGAAAGCGAGATGATCAACGGCACCACCGCCATCCGGGAATTCGTAATCTTTGACGCCGAGATAGTTGTAAAGGCCGTCCGGGTTGTCAGGATCAAACCCAACCAGATGAACAACCGGCATATCGCCCGCATACATCCAATAACCTGGGAACGGAAAATCAGGCCGTGGTCCGATTTCAAGACCAAGCGCCTCATAAAAATCCTTGGTTTCCTCTATGCGAAGTGTGCGGATTGAGTAATGATCTATTTTTTCCAGGGGCATTTTTGGCCTCGTTTAAGCTGGTGATAATTCACTGACACTTGGCTAAGTATTCATTTGATCAATAAGCTTTTTTTTACCCGGTAAAATGAGAATATGCACCAATAAAAGAGGCAGCCAATAAGGCCGCCTCTCTTAAATTAGGTATTTTACTGATCTATTACTTGATGACGTAATCAACCGGGAATTTATGACCGGCTGCTTTCGTCGCTGCCATAAAGGCTCTCATGATACCTGGCATATCGATTTTCTTTTTCGATTTCACCGCTTGAGCGCGCTCATTCGGCCAAGCAGCCAGCTTTTGAGCCCAGGCAAGTTTTGCGGCGGGATCAATGTTGCGGACTTTGACGCCGGCTCCAGCCAGCTTATCAAGACCCCATTGGTGATCATTTTGCGATGCCGCTGATGAATGTGCCTGATATTTCAATGCTTCTTCATCGATAATTTTTAAAACTTCTGCCGGCAATTTTTTGCGTGCCCGCATATTCATGGTTAAAGAAATTTGCGTCACTGCACCAAAATCCGTAACCGTGTAAAAACCACCCTTGGTCGCTTCATGCAGCTTCAATTTGAAGTCGGTATCCGGGAACAGCACGATACCTTCACCAACACCGGTTTGCAGTTGCTGAGCGGCAGTCGGAATGGTCGTGCGTACTGGAATGCCACCTTTAACCCATGGCAAGTTCGGACCGGCGGCGAGGATTTTGCGGCCTTTTAGGTCTTCAAACTTTTTCCAATCAAATGAGGTTAACAGGCCATAATTGTTAAAGCCGGTAACGGCCATCAACTTTTGTTTATAGCGGCCTTGATAATCTTTTTGGATGTCCGGATGCTGCTGCACGATCTTGGCAAAAATTTTGGTCGCTTTGATTGCATTCGGTTCGCCAAACGGTACGAAATAAGAAAGGTTCATTGCCATCGCTTTGTCATCATCAAAGCAGACGCACCAACCGCCGATATCGAGACGGCCGTCCTGAACGCCTTCCAACGTATCAGAAACTTTAACCACCGTACCGGAATAGTGCTCCTTGAATTTCAATTTATATTTGGTTTCGGCGGCGACGCGTTTAACCACGTTCGGCCCAAAATATTTGGACATTTCCTTAACGTAAGTGATGAACGGCGGATGACCGGATCCCATACGCAGGGTAATATTATTACCTTTGATTGATGCGGCTTCGGCGACGGTGCCGAACGCGATGGTGGCGGCTGCGGCTGCGATTCCTAGTGTGCCAACTGATTTAAGTATTTTCTTCACTTTAGTTCCTCCTATTTTAGTTTATTGCAAAGTCTTGTTTGTAGATGCGAAAACGTAATTCTGTATCAAACTTCAAGTCAAGTCGAAGTTTATGTGTAGAGCCTGCAGATTCCTGAAAATATTGATCCATTCGCCACCCTAATCACGAAATGTGTTTGCATTATGCGTTCAATATTTCGTTACCTCTCAGGTTTCAAAGCATCATGGACGGCAGCCAGGTGGCTATTTCAGGCCAGCGCCAGATCATCAACATGACAATTAACATGAGCATCCAATAGGGGATCGAGCCTTTGAATATCTCTGACAAGGTTGCCGATCGATCTTCAATCGATCCTTTTACGGTATAGACCAACAAACCGAATGGCGGCGTCAAAAGACCTGCTTCGATCACCAGAATACCAAAAATACCAAAGGCGATTTGGTCAAAAAATGCCGCTGTGATCGGCACAAAAATCGGCACGGTGATTAAAATAATCGAAATCGAATCCAAAATCATGCCGAGCAACAACCAGATCAGGATAATAATAACAATGATACCCACTGGGCCGAAATTATAAGTGGCGAAGGTTTCGCGGATCAATTCCGACATGCCGGCGGCTTCCATGAACTTGGCGTACATATTGGCGGTCAACAGCAGGAACATAATCGGTGCGGCTGTTTTTCCGGAATCGACAACGGCGATCGCCAATTCCTTTAATCGCATACCCTTAAGGATACCGAGGATCATGGCGCCCGCTGCACCAACACCGCCGGCTTCGGTCGGGGTGAACAACCCGCCCCAGATGCCGCCAAGGACCAGCAGGATCAGCGCGCCAATACCAAAGCCGCTGGCGATTTCCGCTTTGGTGAGCTTGTTTTGCTCGGCGTCTTCTTCGAAAGTTGGCGCCAGTTCGGGTTTAAGCTTTACCGAAACGGCGATATAAATCATGAAAAAAGTAGCCAGGATCAAACCGGGAATAGCGCCGGCGATAAACAGCGCGGCAATGGATTTCTCGGCGACAATTCCCCAAACGATCAACAGCACACTGGGTGGAATGATCATGCCGAGACAGGCACTGCCTGCGACCGAACCTAGGGCAAACTGACGGTTATAACCGTGGTAGCGCATTTGCGGATAAGCGATCCGGCTGAAGGCCGCGGCGGCGGCGATACTGACGCCGGTGACCGCGGCAAATACGGCGTTACCGGCCACGGTAGCAACAGCCAGGCGGCCTGGAATGGCTTTCAGACCGTGATTAATGAGTTTGTAGAGATCGCGTGCCGATCCTGATTTATTGACAAAATCACCCAGCAACATAAACAACGGAATGGTCGCAAACACCTCGCTGCGGAGATATTCATACGCGACGCTGCCAACTCCACTAAGAGCGATGTCCAATCCTTCTTGAAGATCATCTTCGCCAAAAATCAGAATGTTGCCGATCAAGGCCGTCATGGCGAAAGCAAAAGCGATGTGAATACCGGACAGAATGCCAATCAGCATAATAACAAACATGCCGATCATAATGGTGTTTTGATCAAATTCCATTAATTTACTCGCCTATTTCCGTTGTTTCACTGTGATCGAAATCTTCAGGCCGTTTCAGCGAGTGGTAAATGAGGAGGCTGCAAACCGCGACACCAAAAAAGCCGACAAACACTACCAATGTCCTTATCGGATAAACCGGAATTTCAACAATACCGGAGCCTTCCTGTTCAAGTATTTCCCACGATTCAACCATATTTGACCAACTGCCGATGGCGATAGCGAGGAATAGCAGGCCAGCAAGCAAGTATGAAATGGAATCAATAATCCCTTTGCCCATGGCGCGGACTTTGCCGTAAACAATTGTTGTGCGTAAGGAACTGCGATTGAGGATTGATAAGGGAAGTTGCAACATCAGGATTGCCAGCACTGAGTTGGAAACTATTTCATTGGTGCCGTGAAATGGGCTGGCAAATACTTCCCGGCCAACAACATCGAATAGAATTAAGGCGGCGACTGAAAAAATCCAGGCAGCGGAAATAACGTTTAATACTTTGGCAAAAGACTCGACGGATTGTTCCGTCTTTTGTTCCCAAGCCGGTGGTTCGCTCGACATAAGTTCCCTGGATCCTTCTCTGCGCAATTTTATTTTTTAATTTTATGGTCTTCTATAAGACATCTACATGCGGTTCGCCACAAGATATTTATTTTCAACAATAATTTACGATCCTCGATATTTTTGTGAGCAAACAATTTCTATCGGGGTTAAAAAAAGGCGGCTTATAAGCCGCCTTCTTTACATGATTAAATGTTGTCAGTTGGCGCCCATACCTTCTGTCGCATCCATAATAACGGTTTCAACTTCACCGGAACCATCGCGGCGATATTCCGCTGCGGCTTGGTATTCATCTGATTCAAAGCAGGCGACCGCATCTTCGAAAGTGGGAAATTCGACAATAACGAAACGTTTGAAATAATCCGGGCCTTCCATCATTTGAAACTTGCCGCCGCGTGATAACGGTTTACCGCCATATTTCTGCAAAATATCGCCGACGAGCGAAGTGTATTTTGAGTAATTTTCCCGGTTATTAATTTTAGACCGGGCCATCCAATAGGCAGTCATAATAAAATCTCCTTTAGTGTGCTAAGCCGGCCCTTTAATTAGGCATTGGCATCGGTTGATCATTCTCCGGCACGTTCCAGCCCCGGATGACGGCCGGGCGTTCCTTGACTTCAAGATACCACCGTTTAACGTTTTCATATTCGTTGAGATCAATGGTCTGCCAATCGCAGCGGCCAACCCAGGGGAAGATGGCGATGTCGACAATCGAATAACCCCAATCGAGGAAATATTTGCGCTCAGCTAATCGTTCATCCATTACGCTATATATGCGTTTACCTTCATCAAGATAGCGCGCCGAGGCCTCAACATTCTTACCTTCGCCGTAACGGACAAAGGTATGAATTTGGCCCAGCATTGGTCCAACACTAGCCATTTGGAACATCAGCCATTCCTGCATTTTCCAATACTCATCGCCTTCGGTCGGCATGAGCTGGCCGGATTTTTGTGCCAGATACTGCAAAATGGCACCCGATTCCATGATCGAGAAACCGGTATCGTGGTCGACAATGACCGGAATTTTGTTATTGGGTCCGATCTTTAAGAACTCGGGTTTGTGCTGTTCCCCTTTACCAATGGCAATCGGATGAACTTCGTAGTCCATGCCGATTTCTTCCAGCATGATTGAGACCTTGCGACCATTGGGCGTAAACCAAGTATACAAATCTATCATTTTTTTTGTTTCCTTTTTGGATCTTTGCGAGGAAAACATAGGTACCCCACCTATCCCTCACGCCTAAAATTAGCTGTTTAAAAATATGGTCGGACAGTAGTAAATCAATCAACTCAGTGCAATGCCTCTGCCAAAAGGTTAATTACTCAACTGTTGAGTAATTAACCTTTTAATCAATGATCGCGGTGGCTTCGATTTCGATCAGCCAATCGGGATGGACCAGTCTCTGGACCTCATAAGTCGTTGAGGTCGGCTTGGTGTTGCCAAAGAACTCTATTACCTGTGGCGCACCTTCTTCGATATAGAGATCGACATCGGTCGCCAGCGCGTTGATACGGACAACATCTGAAGGGGTTGCCTCTGCTGCTGCCAAAGCGCGCTCGATATTGCGCAAAACTTGTTGCACCTGTGCTTTCATATCACCGATGCCAACGATATTTTTATCAGTGTCGAAAGGTACAATGCCGGCCAGCAGTACATTCGTGCCGCCGGTTGTTTTGATGACTTGAGTGTAAATATCTTTGTTTGGTTCATAGACGTCAGTTGGATTGATGCGTTCGATGGTCATTTCATTTATCCTTTCTGGTTCCCTATTTCGGTTACAATTGATTTCTACTATATGTATAGGATGAAACAAACAGGCGTCATGTCGAAATTTTTAGCTTTATTTATTGCCGCGATTTATTTTGCACCAATTATTGCTTTGACGGATGAGATTAATATGTCGGATGGCATCTGGTTTCGCTGTGAGTTTGCCCATAGCCAAATTCCGCCTGAAGATAACTGCCGCATGCTTGATGATGACGGCTTTCAAGTGATCAAGGGTATCGTTCATCATGTTAAAATCACCAACAGTAAAGAGATTCGGTGCCGTCATAATCGGGTGGGAAATTGTTTCCTAAAAAATCATCTGGGATTACGCGCCGAGCGTACGGAAATTGGACCGATAGAATTGTCCGAGAAAAGTGCGGCCGTGACTTGGCTTGGTTGCACCCAGAATTACAGCCTAACCAAGCATCTCAACTATGCCGATATTGTGCCGGTAGGCGAGCTTTGCTGGTGGACTCCAGATAAACACTATTACGTCGAACGCTTCAGAGGACCACTAAAAATAGTCGAAGAAGAATAATTTTCTTACCTAATCTAGGGTTGATATGACAGGCCGGCTGATTAAACAGGCTACAATAAAAAACAAAATGGGGTGATTAATGAGTTCAATAAAAATTGAATTGGGAGGTTACCAGCCGCCAGCCTCGGTGCATAACCGGGCCGCCAAAATATTTGGCGAAGAGTTAGCTAAGCGCGTTGGCGATGCTGTCGACTACATCATGGACGGCAATATGGTCGAGACCAAAGGCATCAAAGCGTTTGATTTGCCGAGCATGGTCGAGGCTGGTGACCTCACTATGTGTTACTTTGCTTCGAGCTATATGGCCAAACGGGTGCCGGAAGTGGTGATCTTTGATCTGCCCTTTGTCGTCAAAAGACGGGAGAAAGCT
>CAJWIB010000039.1 GCA_913041095.1 uncultured Rhodospirillaceae bacterium
CAGCGAACTATTTGGATGGCGGAAACAATTTCCACCGATGCCGACTTTCGGAATTTTGAGCGCCGTATTAACACGGAATACACCACTTTTGATGAAGACGAGAAATTTCGGGCAAATATACTCGGTGTTAGGGCCATTCAAAGCATACTTAATGAACTGATTGCGTATTTTGATGGCCAGATCACAGAGGATGAATGGCTCAATTTGCAGTGGAATATGGAGCATGCTGCTAAAAGACCCCATCTCCAAGCAGCTTACCTTTGGGTTAAAGATGGTTACTCTAAAAAAGTTCAAGAGTATTGGGAGGCATTGGACACGAGCGGAGAGGGACGTGCAGTGGACGATTTGGCACGCTAACGGGCACTGTCAGAGGAAACGGCCTTTTGACCACATCCTAGTCTCCTCATAAAGATCGTGGATGAAAAATCACCAGGGCATTGTCATAGCACTGTTTCTTCTGACAATGCCTGCCCCTAACTGCTGAGAAAGTTTGGCAACAAATTAAAGAGGCTGAAAAAAAATAAGTCCTAGCTTAAATCGTATTGTACTTTTCAATTGGTCCTGGATAGTCATTGCCGCGATCATCACCAATTTCAGCCGCAACCAACGCATTGGTTTTGGTGTTCAAATCCAAAATGAGATCTTTTTGACTACCCGCATCGGCCCCCAAATTATCAAGCTCATGAGGGTCGGCTTCTAAATCATAAACCTCTAAATCATTGTGATTAACCAATGTGTCCCAATCTTCCGGAATGTGATGCTCGGCCGGTGCAAAATAGCGGGCGAACTTGTATTTGTCCCAAACTACACCCCTGAACAGCCGGCGATAGCTAAGATCAAACTCTGGAGCACCAAGGTTCGTTTTATCAGCATCTTTGCGCTGCCAATGGAAGGTGCCTGTATAGTTCAGCAAACTACCCATCTCATCTCGTTTGGTTTTTGCAGCTGGGCTTTCAACTACCGGACATAGATCAACACCTGGTAAAGGCTCAGCTAACTTCTCTGCGGCAATACCGGCCATGCTTAGAATAGTTGGCGCAATATCGATCATGCCGCCGATCGCGTCAGTGCTGGTGCCGCCTGTTACATCCGGATGCTTAACAATGAGTGGAATGCAGCTTTCTTCTTCATAAACTGTCCCGGCTTTTTGTTGCAAACCATGAGCCCCCGCCCGCTCACCGTGATCACTGGTATAGATAACGATTGTATCGTCGGCCTGGTTGGATTGTTCAAGCGCCTCTAGCACGGTTCCAATATGCTGATCGACATCACGCAGACAATTGAAATAATAGTTCCGAAAGCGACGCCAATTTTCGACATCTTCGAGCGGCAAATCGCCATAAAAAGCCGACTGCCTAGCTCTGATGAAGGTTTGAATTTCAGGCTTTGTGCTAAGATCATCCTGGTAAAAACTATCTGGTAATTCGTAACCAAGGTCTTCCCGATACAAGGCTTCTCCCGGTTCTCCCATCAGCGGCGAGACAAAATTTTTACGCATCCGGGTCTCATTTTGTTTTCCGGTAGCATCGAAAAACATAATGTCATGTGGATTGACAAAATTCACCGCCAGGAACCACGGCTTCGTATCGGTTTTATCCGTTTCAGAAAATTCATGAAGAATTTTTGAAGCATCACCTGCGATCGATCTGTCATGGCGATATCCGTCCCAAGCATAGCCCACGGTTTCACCATAAAAATTATAATCGGAGAAACCGTAAGGTTTTAGTATATCAATTACATCTGGATAGTCGGCACCGTGGGTTGGTGAAAAATTATGGCCTTCATTTAGCAGCGACATATGCCATTTGCCTTTATAGGCGGTGTAGTAGCCCGCATCTCTCAGCATATGCCCAATGGTTGGCAAATCAGTCGGCAACGCGGGATTTGGCGGATTGTCCGGATTTACATGCACATGGGTGCGCTGTGAGTGATGGCCGGTATAAAGATTGGATCGGGATGGGCCACAAGGAGAACAATTCACATGAAACTTGTTAAACGATACACCGCCCTCACGCATTTTCTGATGAGCAGGTAATTTCAAATCATTCGGTAAGGTTGTCCAAGATTGTTCTTGGTCGGTGACTATAAGAAGAATATTAGGTCTCTTAGAATTCATCTGAATTATATCACTTATGCGAAGCGGTTATTGCCTTAGCAAATAACTGATCTTCGGTGATATCCTTTCTCTCGGTTATTCATTTGGGCTTTGTATGACAACTTTATCTGCCAAAAGCCGATCTACTGTTTCAGGCTCAAAGCCCCAATCGATAAGGGTTTTTCTGGTATGGTGGCCGGCTTCTACCGGCGGCCCCTGGATTTCAGCCGTGGTTCGGCTAAAACGCGGCGCCGGCGCAGGCTGAACAAGCCCATCTTCTTTAACCATGACATCACGCGCCTTCATGTGGTGATGTTCTGGTACTTCTGCCAAGGATAGTACCGGCGCAAAACAGGCATCGCTACCTTCTAAAATCTCGCACCATTCGTCGCGGCTGCGGGTTAGAAAGGCGGCGGTGAATTTCTTCTTGAGGCTTGGCCAGGCAGCAGGATCGTGCTGGCGTTCCATCTCAGGATCATCGGCCAGATCAAGGGCTTCGAGCAGTATTTGATAAAATTTTGGCTCGATTGCACCAACGGCGACGAACTTACCATCCGCACATTCGTAAGTATCGTAATAATGAGTGCCGGTATCGAGCATATTGCTGGCCGGCTGATCAACCCAATTGCCTTCTGACATTAGACCATGAATAAGGCCCATTAATGTCGAAGCACCGTCTACCATGGCTGCATCAACAATTTGGCCCTGCCCCGATTTAGCCGCCTCCAACATGCCGCAAACCATGCCAAATGCTAGAAACATACCGCCGCCGCCAAAGTCGCCGACCAGGTTCAGTGGTGGCACAGGTTTGCCGCCCTTGCGGCCAATGCCATGCAAAGCACCGGTGAGCGCGATGTAATTAATGTCGTGTCCAGCAGCCTCGGCCAGTGGTCCTTCCTGACCCCAGCCAGTCATGCGGCCATAGACCAGTTTCGGATTGCGGGCCTGACATTCTTCCGGCCCCAAGCCCAGCCGCTCCATCACACCCGGCCGAAAGCCCTCAATCAAGCAATCGGCCTGATCAAGCAGTCTCAAAATCGTCTCAATGCCTTCCGGATTTTTTAAATCAACCGCGACCGAGCGCCTGCCTCTGGCCAGCACATCAAAGCGAGGGTCTTGGCCCGGAAACTCGCCCGGCGGGCCAGCCCGATCAATGCGCAGCACTTCGGCTCCCATATCGCTAAGCATCATGCCGGTAAAGGGTGCCGGCCCAAGCCCGGCTATTTCAATGATGCGATATCCCGCAAGCGGCCCCATCTATTTCTCCGATACTTAAACTAACTATTTAATCAGTATAGAAGGCTTCATCCTTGTCGGCCATTTTTCTGAGCATATCCGGAGCGACAAAGCGGACACCAAATTGTTCAGCCAGCTCATCACACTCGGCGACAAACTGTCTCGTCCCAATTGTGTCGATATAGCCAATCACCCCACCATAAGCCGCCGGGAACGCCCAACCAATCACCGATCCAACATCAGCATCAATTGGATTTTCAATAATTCCTTCTTCCAGGGCGCGCACCGCTTCAAGAGCTTGCGGATGAAGTAGGCGTTTTTCAATCACCTCTCGGCTCAGCGGTGGATCCATCGGCGTGAAACATTCCGCCAGTCCCGGCCATTCCTTTTGACCGTTCTCGTCATAATCAAAAATACCTTTGCCCGCTGCTTTGCCGGACCGTCCGTAATCGTCCACCAGCTTGGCCAGAGCTTCGGTCATCCGCATACCGGCCATACCAACACGTTCACCTGAACCAGACATTGAGGCAACAATATCTTTCAGCAAAGTAATTGTCGTCGCATCAGCCATAGTCATCGGCCCAACCGGCATACCGGCTTTAAGCGCCACATCATCAATCAAAAACGGTGAGATACCTTCAGCCAACAGCGTAAAGGCTTCACCGGAATATGAATTAACAACCCGGCTGGTGAAAAAGCCCAGCCCATCATTGACAACAATCGGGGTTTTTCTAATCCCTGCGGCAAAGTCCAGCGCCCGCGCTAAGGTCGTCTCATCGGTTTTCTTACCTTTAATCACCTCGACGAGTTTCATGCGATCAACCGGTGAAAAAAAATGCATGCCGATAAATGATTCGGGATTTGGCACACTCCCGGCCAATCCCGTAATCGGCATGGTCGAGGTGTTACTGGCAATCGGCACACCAGGCTTAACGGCCTCAGCAGCCATTTTGAGAACCGTATTTTTAATTTCCCTAATTTCAGCAACAGCTTCGACTACGATATCGACGTCAGCAATATTAGCGTAATCCGTCGATGGCGTCAGATTAGCCAGCAGCGCATCGGCTTTTTTCTGGGTCATCCGATTGCGCTCGACCGCCCCATTGACTCTTTTGGCAATGGCATCGACGCCCTTGTCCAAAGCTTCTTGGGAGACCTCCAAGAGAAATACTTTGTAGCCGGCCAAGGCGGCACAATAGGCTATTCCTGACCCCATCAAACCGACGCCGATTACGGCAACGCTCGAAATCTCGTAAGGGTCGACATTTTTCGGCCGGTCTTTCATTGTACTTGCCGCTGGAATACCCAGAAACAAAGTCCTGATCTTATTTTTCACCACTGCGCCGGCAGCCACGCTGGCAAATTGCTGGCGCTCAATCTTCAGCCCTTCATCAATATCTTTTTCAAAACCCAGCTGCACAGCAGTCATGATGGCTTCTGGCGCCGGCTCAAGGCCAGGCTTTTTGCGCCCTATTTTTGCCAGCATGCCATCGATTATCTGTTTGCCATCGTCAGAACTAAGTTGTGGGTCCGGCCGCTTAAAGCCATCCTGGTCCCAGGGCTGAGAGCTAGACGCCGTACTATCAAGGATACGTTGCTTGGCCGTTTCGCGAAGGTTGTCAGCTGGCACACGTTCATCCACCAGACCCATTTTCTCAGCCTGCTCACCCAAAACCTGCTTATCCTCAATCATAATCGGCAAGGCTGCGGCCAAACCAACCAAACGCGGCAAACGCTGCGTGCCACCGGCACCGGGGATCAGGCCCAGTGAAACTTCTGGTAGGCCAACCGTTAGCCGAGGGTCATCGGCGGCGATACGATAGCTGCAGGCGAGTGCCAATTCCAATCCACCACCAAGCGCCAAACCATTAATAGCAGCAACAAAAGGCTTGGGCGCCAATTCCATGTCCCGCATACAGGCCTGCACCCCGGCAATAATAGCCGCAGCATCTTCCGGAGTTTTAAGCGCCTGTAATTCTTTCAAATCGCCGCCAACGACAAAAGACGCCTTGTTCGAGGCCAGTATAACGCCCTTAACCTGATCATCACTGCTGGTATGGCGCACCAAATCATGAAGTTGGGCAACAATATCCTCGTTCATAAAATTATGCGGGGAATCGGGGCGGTCGAATACGATCGCTTTGACACCATCGCCCAAATTATCGAGTTTAAACATTAAATTTTCTCCTAATTCCACACGCTGAAGAGCGTCAAGCATTGGCTTAACTGAAATCGGCCTTGATACCCATTTCCTTAAATATGGATTTGCAGATGATCGACTTCATGATTTCCGAACTGCCGCCGGCAATCCGCTCAATCCGCGCTTCGGCATAGGCCCGGGCCACCGGGTATTCCCACATGTAACCCCAGCCACCAAACATCTGCAGACAGGTATCAACCGTACGGCCTTGCATTTCCGTAACCCAAAGCTTGGCCGCTGCCGCTGCATCGGCGTTCAACTCACCGTTCATAAAGTCCGTCAGCAACCGGTCAACCAGGGACCGGCCGACGATCAGATCAGTGCGCACCTCGGCGAGCTTGAACTGCGTGTTTTGGAAATCCACCAGCTTCTTGTTAAACAGTTCGCGCTCACTGGCGTATTCCACTGTATTTTGGAAGACGCCCTCGGCTTTAGCGAGGCAGGCAACAGCAATAGTAAGCCTCTCGCGAGCGAGGCCCTTCATGAGTTGGTAGAACCCTTGTCCTTCTTCCTCGCCGAGCAGATTTTCATGCGGAATTTCAACGTCATCGAAAAACAGCTCCGAGGTATCTTGGGCAGGTACGCCCATCTTTTTGAGGTTCTTGCCTTTGGCAAAGCCTTCCCGATCCGCTTCGATAATAAATAGCGACATACTGTCGGTAGAGGTTTCCTTTTTGGTTTTGGCGGCAACGATAAAGAAGTCGCCCAGTTGCCCGTTCGAGATAAACACTTTCTGCCCGCTTATGACATAGCCGCGGTTTGTCTTCTTGGCGCTGGTTGTCATTTTACGCAAATCACTGCCGGCGCCCGGCTCAGTCATCGCAATACCGGTGATCGCTTCAGCGGAGACGAGTTTGGGCAGCCATTCATGTTTTTGTTCTTCACTGCCAAAATTCATGATATAGGGCGCGGCCATTTCTGAATGGACGGCAAAGCCAGGTCCCGATGCGCCGGCGCGACCCAATTCTTCAACCACCACAGCGCTATAAAGGTAATCTGCACCAGGGCCACCATATTCTTCGGACACCGTTGGACAGAGCAGACCTGACTGCCCCGCTTTTTCCCACACTTCGCGCGAGACAATGCCATCCTCATCCCAAGCTTCATGATAGGGCTCAATTTCAGTTTCAATGAACCGGCGAACCTGATCGCGAAACATGTCATGGTCCGAGGTAAACAGGTCACGTTTTAATACATCTTGGTACATTTCAATCACCGATCAGTTGCTATACTTGGCCCGCAGGATATCTTTGCGGATTTTGCCAACCCCGCTTAGAGGTAGTGGGTCCGTGGTAAAGTCCGCCGTCTTTGGACATTTGTAGCCGGCGATACTTTTTCTACAGTGCTCATCGAGTGTTTCAAAATCCAACTCGGCGCCTTCTTCCAGAACCACTACGGCATGAACACGCTCGCCCCATTTTTCATCAGGCAAGCCAATGACCGTGCAGATTGAAACGGCTGGATGCTCGGCGATAACGCTTTCGACTTCGACGCAAAATACGTTTTCACCGCCGGTAATGATCATGTCTTTTAACCGGTCGACAATCTTAATGAAGCCATCATCATCCATAATTCCGGCATCACCGGTGTGGAGCCAGCCGTCTTTCAAGGCTTTCGCCGTCAATTCTGGCTGCTGCCAATACCCTGTCATGACACCAGGCCCCCGGATAAGCACCTCACCGGTGGTTCCATTGGCAACAGTATTGCCATCTTCATCGGCAATTCGAACTTCATGGCCCATGATGGGAATGCCTGCAGAGTCAAGTTTGTCGGCAAAGGGGCCGGACAAGACATGGTGCTCGGGACGCAATACAGTGGCCGGTCCGGTAACTTCGGACTGGCCGTAAATCTGTACCAGTTTAATATCAGGACAACGATCCAGCACCTTGCGCAGCAGAGCTTCAGGAATTGGTGCTGTGCCGTAAGCAAACATTTCAAGAGATTGGAAAGCCTCGGCAGCATTTGGGGCTTCGAGCATATCCACCAACATGGTCGGCACCAAGGCAATCATAGTGACTTTTTTATCCATAACCGTTTTGATGTAGGCGTCCGGTGTAATATCGGGCAAGAAAGTCTGCGCTCCACCCGCGAAAGCGCAGGCATTGGCGGCACTGGCGCCTGCCAAATGAAACAGCGGTGGCGCATGGAGATAGTTGGATTTCTCCGATACAGCCAGATCAAAAACCATGTTGAGAGCTTGCACACCCGCTGCGCC
Source organism: uncultured Rhodospirillaceae bacterium (assembly GCA_913041095.1). Lineage (GTDB taxonomy): Bacteria > Pseudomonadota > Alphaproteobacteria > Rhodospirillales > UBA2165 > TMED23. The sequence goes on from CAJWIB010000039.1 coordinate 7,747, forward strand.
AACGCTGACCATCACCCCTTTCGGTAAGCCGGTGGTCCCACCGGTATAGTAAAGGGCGAATAGGTCCGACATATCGGCAGCCCAGGCATCAATGCCATCCGATTTAGCTAACTCATCAAGGCTCTCTTCTCCCAGCGCCCCATCATCCATAGCGATTGATTTCAGGCTATTCGCCGTCGCTTCCATGACACTTTCGGCACCAGCCAGATTTCTGATATCGCTGGCCAGGACATTGGATTCAGATTGGGAAACAATGTGATTGAGCTCATCCGGCGACAAGCGGGTATTTAAGGGCACCAACACACAACCGGCCCAAACCACAGCATACATGGTGGCGAGATGTTCCGGTGTGGTCGCCGCTAATATGGCGACACGGTCTCCTGGTTGACAACCAATTGAACGTAAGCCACCGGCTATGCGTGAAATTTTATCACCAAAATCTCGCCAATTTTGGACTTTGTCGCCATCAATCGTAGCCGTACAATCACCGTAGGCTTGGGCCGTTCTTGCTAATCCTTGCGCAAACATCTTAATCTCCTCAAAAACAGACCGGACTTATTGGCAAAATAGCCCGGTTTCGGCGGATTAGAATTAGTTCTTTGATACCGCTGTACATATTTTCGACAGCAACATCGCATGTTCCGGCAAGACTGAGAATATTGAGTTTTACGACGCCTTCAGCCCTGTTTAGCCATTTTTTTGCAAATTAATCAGCGATCAAATAATTGTCTAATATTAATATTATATTGGTAGATTGATCAATAAAAAAATTAGGAAAACTAATTTCTAGGCAAAAATAGCTTATTTCAAGAAAAATACATGATTGATCAGGTTATTTTAGGATGCCATGGAAAATTATATCAAGAATCGTATCCGATAGCTCATCAATGCGCTCTTTGTCACGCAGGTCGACGCAATGTATTTCTTTGACCAGCGGGCCCACACAATAAGTCATGGAGGAAGCCGCGATCATGGTTTGTGTAATGGTATAAATCGGTAAATCTTTAATCAGGCCGGCTTCGATTCCGATCGCTACCGCACTATCGAATTCTTCAAATCCTGGCAACAAATAGGTTTTGGCAAACCAGCGTAAGCGTGCGCTGGGCGAAGTACCTTCATGGACAACAATACGAGCGAGATTAACTTCAATTGAACTCATTTTGATAAAACGCCGGATCATTACTTTGAGTTGACTGACTGGATCAAGGTCTTTTAATTCGTCGCGAGCAACCGGAAAACGCCGGCCCAAATCCCGCATTAAATGGTCAATAGCAGCTTTCCAAAGGCGTTCTTTGGTGCGGAAATGATAGTGAACCATCGATTGCGCCATGCCAGCTTCTTTGGCGATCTGGCTGGTCGAAACCGCGGAGTATCCGTACTCGGCAAATACTTTAATCGCGGCGGCTAGAAGCCGTTCTCGTGAAGTATCGGGATTACCCAGTTGTTCTGATTTCGAGGGACGACCAGGTCGTTTACGTTTTACTGGAACGGTTTGAATTTTATTCATCTTATATCACTTGTTGGCCGTCATCAGGTTAGAGGTCAAGTCTGGCGTAGGCTTCCATTTACGAGCCCCCTAATTTTTTCACTCGACTACCAATATAATTGACATATTTAACAATTAGATACCATGGCAAATTTTTCCCAATTTCAGCACATGATTTATTTTAGTGCATCATATTTGACTCATATTATATTGCATTTTGATAAATAAATCTATTATATTGTTAGATCACACAATTATAATGATACAAGGAGACTTTCTCATGCGGAGTAATTTAAAAATTCCTATTAGCGTTCTGGCCGTTCTGTTTGGCCTTGCCGCTGCCATCCCGGCTACCAAGGCTCAGGCAACAACGCTGAAATTTGCCACGATGGGGCCGGAAAAACTAAAGTTCATCCAATGTGGACACATTCAATTTTTGAAACAACTGACAAAAAAATCCGGCGGCAAACTGAATTTCCAAACTTTTTTTGCCGGCACGGCCTTTGCCCATCCATTAAAACAATATGATCAATTGGTACGCGGCATTATTGATATGTCGTTTGGCGTTCTAACTTATCTGCCGGGACGCTTCCCGATGACCAATATTGGCACACTGCCGTTTATGATGAATGAAAGTGGCGCTGGCGCTAGAGCGATGACCCGCGTCTATCAGAAACATTTACGGGAAGAATTTTCCGACATACATTTATTAGCGATTGCCTTGCCGCCTCTGTATCAGGTTCAGTCACGTAAAAAAATTTCTTCTGTCGGAGATTTCAAGGGATTGCGCATACGCGCAGCCGGCCGAATTCATGGTCAGATTCTTAAAGCTCTCGGTGCGGTACCGGCGCAAATCCCAGCGCCGGGACTTTACGAAAATCTAGCTAAAGGCGTTGTTGACGGTGCCTTGTTCCCTTGGTCGGGCTTGGTTTCCTGGAAACTGGGCGAAGTTACCAAATATTCATTGGGAATTAACCTCAATGCCTCGACTTTGTTCCACGGCATGAGCAATAAGGCTTACGACGGCTTACCAACAGATCTGAAGCGGATCATTGATAGCTCAGGTGGCGTTCCGCTTGTTGATCACATTTCAAGTTGCTGGAGGCCAATAACCAAAAAAGGTAAGGCGATGGCGAGTCAGAATGGTCGCACTGTAACGATGGCCGATGATAAACTCCTCAATGCCCTCAAGGCCAAACTGGCACCCGTTACTGAAAATTACTTGGCTGGACTTGAAGCCAAAGGTATGCCAGCCCGCAAAGTGCATGCCGCAATTCAGAAAGCGGTCAAGGAAGAAGAGGCAAAATAAGCGCTTCTTAGCCGCAAACTAGTAGGCACAATAGTGGCTCCCGAAATAATCGGATTGATCGGTGTTCTGATCCTTCTTGGGCTGACCATGATCAGAATGCCGATCGGACTCGCTTTGGGCTCGGTCGGTATTTTCGGCACATGGTATTTGCTCGGTTGGGACACCATGGTGTTCGCGCTCGGTGATGCTCCTGTCGCCGCTATGAGCAACTACACATTGTCAGTTTTGCCCCTGTTCATCTTGATGGGCATCGTTGCGGCCCGCGCCGGTTTTGCCAACGCCCTCTATCAAGCTGCCTTCGCTTTTGTCGGCCACCGCAAAGGCGGTTTGGCAATTTCAAGTATCATTGCCTGTGGTGGTTTCGGCGCCGTATGCGGCTCCAGCCTGGCGACCGTCGCCACCATGAGTAACGTCGCCGTGCCCTCCATGTTGCGCTATGGATATTCTCCTCAACTGGCGGCAGGATCGGTTGCCACCGGCGCGACCTTGGCTATTCTAATCCCTCCGTCTCTGCCCATGATTATCTATGCCTACTTAACGGAAGTCTCAATCGGCAAGCTGTTCGCAGCCGGTATAATTCCAGGTATTTTGGGCGTCATTCTCTATGCCGTGACCATCAGCATCTGGACGCACTTTAACCCCAAAGCCGGGGCGGGCGGCGAAAGGATGAACTGGTCGAAACGATTACAAAGCCTCAAAGGTGTTTGGGCGGTTGTGGTGCTTTTCGTTGCAGTGTTAGGTGGTATTTTTGCGGGAATTTTTTCCCCGACCGAAGGTGCTGCCGTCGGAGCCTTTGGCGCAATTTTCTTGGGCTTTATTGCACGTAGTTTTACGCTGCGTTTATTGATCCGGTCAATAGCGGAAACGGTCGTTTTATCGTCTTCGATATTGTTTATCGTTATCGGAGTCTCCCTGTTCAATTTTTTCATCACCGGCGCGATGTTCCCCCAAGCGTTATCGGCTTTCCTTGATGACATTAACTTACCGCCGTTGGTGACGCTTGCCGGCATCACCTTGGTGCTGATAATTTTGGGCTGTTTTCTGGAAGTCATGGCGATTATATTCATCACTACGCCAGTACTCTTTCCGGCCATGATGGCGCTTGGCTATGATCCGGTTTGGTATGGTATATTAACCATGATGGTTGTCGAAATCGGCGCTGTCACGCCCCCCATCGGCATGAATATATTTGTTTTGGCTAAGCAGTTGAAAGACGTAAGTGCAAAACAGGTTTTCCAAGGTATCATCCCGTTTCTAGCGGCGGATTTCGTCAGGCTGTTTATTATCATTGCATTTCCAGGGCTGGTGCTTTGGTTGCCGTCCCTGTTGTTTTAACCTTCGAATTGGAAAAAACGAATGAAGAACTTACTCAATTTGATAACAAATATTCCCCGGGCAATGGCGTTTGTCGCCGGGTGCGCAATTACCGTTTTGATGTTGATGACCGTGGGAGACATATTTGGCCGGACATTCGGTTTTTTCTTTTTACAAGGTCTGATCGAAGTCTCAATGCTAACCCTGGTACTGCTCGGATTCTTCGCCTTTGCCCTGCAATTCGTCAAAGGCGATCAGATCTTCGTTGATTTGTTTACGCTAAAAGTGCCATCAGCCATAAATACTAAAATTGATGCTGGTTGGACTTTTATGGCCGGTATTTTTTTCTTGGCACTCGTTATACCGATTTACGATAGCGGCCTCGCACTCCATGCCACCGGCCAAAGGACGACAAACATGGATTGGTCGCCACTGATGTATTCAATTCCAGCCGCAATCGGCTGTATTGCCGCTGGAACAACATGCATGGTTGTCGGCATTCATTGCGTTTTCCGATCTTCGACTTAAACTATGCAAATGCAACTTTTCAACGGCTACTATCTGCCATCTAAGAACAACGGTGCTGTCAGACGAATGCGAACTCGTCTCAGTATGGCATTGATAAGCCAATTTTATGCAGCACAGAGTTGCTGCCACTCAACAAGAGCAGCGTTGCGTTGCAATTTGAAATTGTCTCGTGAAGTAAGATGGCGTTCCTTGTTGAAGTGGTTGAAAACTGAAGAGTGAATTGAGACAAATTTCTGTAAACTTCGCATCCTCCTAAACTTCAACATCG
>CAJWIB010000040.1 GCA_913041095.1 uncultured Rhodospirillaceae bacterium
AAAAGCTTATTCCCCAGCAGAGAAAAAGAAACTATTATGATTAGCATGCGCTCTTCGAGGATATTCTTGATAGCTTTGACGGTTGTAATCCTGCTTTCGCAAATGAGTGAAGCCTTTGCTCATCACATTCTTGGCCGGCCGTCTTATCAGCTCAACGAAGATTCCAACACGCCGCCGAGCCTGCAGGGCGAAGCGGAAATGGGTGAGTATTATGTTACCTATATGATCTACCCTGCTTTTCCAAAACCGGGGGAGCCTGGCCGCATCAGCGTCTACATTAAACGCCTCGACAACAGTAAGTCATTTGATGGCGTAGTGAAATTTACCGCCCACCGGGATGATGTATTTTTGTTTTCCAGCACCAGCGGAAAAACTGAAAATTTGGGTACTCAGCGGCTCGACGACAGCGTTTACCGGCAAGCCTTCAATTTTCACGCCGCCGGTGATTTTCTAGTCCGCGCCAAGTTTAAATCTAAAGGCGAAGACTACACCTTGGACATTCCCCTACGTGTTGGCGCACCAAAATTTATCGGCCCTATCGGCATTTTTGTCGGTGTTTTTATTGCCATCTTACTCCTGGTTAGCATTGTGCAATACCGCCGCTCGATGACCGGAAAAATAAGAACACAACACAAATCAGATTTGCAGAACTAAGGTCGCTATGGATAGAAGAGAGTTTTTTAAATTCGGTGCTAGCAAAGCTATCGATACGGTCTCCGAGGCTGTGAACAACAAATTATCCGAGTTGAACATCAACTGGATACGCCCGCCCTTTGCCCTGCCTGAGAATGATTTTATTAAGACTTGCACCAAGTGTAATGAATGCCTCAAAGCTTGCCCCCATAACATTCTGTTTAAATTACGGGATAGTACGCCGGCGATGGATTTATCTACAAAAGGCTGTCATATGTGTGATGATTGGCCCTGCGTTATCGCGTGTGAGCCGGCGGCTCTCCTGCGCGATGCTGAAAATCCCGAAAAGCTGCCCGAAATCGCTATTGTTACGATTAACGAAGTAACCTGCCTGCCCTATAGCGGCCCCGAATGCGGCGCCTGTGCGCATGTGTGCCCTGTACCAAATGCTTTGACTTGGAAAAACGGTATTAAGCCCGCGATCGATCCGGAGCTCTGCACCGGCTGCGCGCTCTGCCGCGAAGCTTGCATTGTCGAGCCGAAAGCCATCAACATCGCCGTCTTGAAACATTAGCGCTGCCAATTTCACCACACCAATTAAGATAAGTAATCAATATCATTCAACAATAAAGGTGTGGACAATGGTTGGGAATGCATAATAATTGACGATAAGGAAAATATTCTTAAACGGGAGGATACGTCATGAAGATGGGACGTTTTATTGTCGACACACATGTTCACGCCCAACGGTTTGCCGCAGGAAAAGCCTTTAAAGAGAAAAAAATCGATACTGATAAGGCGAGCTACAACGATCTTGCGCTCGCCATTAGAGGGCTCGTCGCCTACGACAATTCACCCCGCCTGATATATGACATGGATTGCTACGATGTCGACATGTGCGTCTTGCTACCGGCGTTTGGCATGTCTAATGAAATGAATGCCGAATTGGTCGAACAGCACCCAGACAAATTCGTCGCCGTCTGCTCAGCCATGGAAACGGCGAAAAAATCGCGCATGGGAGAAGAACCTTGGACTATCGAAGCCGCCGCCAAGGAAGTCGACAAGCTGCTTGCGACCGGTAAATTTGTTGGCATCGGTGAAGGTGTGCCGAACGACACTATGCGGCGAAAAACCATGAGCCAGACCGAACGGCTAGACCAAATGCGCGTGATTATGGATGTCGCCCGCAAACATGAAACCGTTGTACAAGTTCATAGCGGTGTGGTCATGGGCTATCCGCTGACCCATCATAACTGGCCAGAAACCCTGCATCCGATGTGGATCTCGGATCTTGCGGTCGAATACCGTGACGTGCCGATTGTTATCAACCATGGCGGCATCCAGGGCTGGTGGACCGAACGGTTTTACGAGGAAGCGCTGCTGGTCGCGGCCTCCAACGACAATGTCTATCTGGAAACCGGGCTGTGGTGGGCCGAGCTTTACCGCAAAGCCTTGATCGATCCCAATATCGGCGCTGAAAAACTAATGTGGGCGTGTGACTGGGGTGCCAGTATTCCCTTCCATTCCCAGCCCGGCAATTATCCGTCGAGCTACGCCGTACAGATTCGCAGCAAAAAACTGGTCAAACACCAGGTCGATGTCTGGGGCTGGAGTTTGAAGCAGTTGCTGAAACTGGAATGCACCCAAGATGATCTCAATTTAGTCTTAGGTGGAACAGCAGCCCGGATTTACAAATTGACGGTGCCACATTCACGCTTGTTCCGTCCGGTCGGCAAGGAGCTTAATCCGCAGGAAGAAGGCCGGATTGACGTGGCACCCACCTGCTGTTGAGATCAACTCACTAAAATCCTGGACACTTTAACTTTGGCACAAAGGTCGAGATTGAGGTTGGAGGGGCTCGAATGGGCCCAATCCAGCTCCAATAAATCATTAAAAAATACGCCTTTGCCTTTAGCGACCGGCAAGCCGTCACTCCAATGACCAGCGAGGGCAGCAATCCCAAGACCTTCCGGATGAATACCCTCAGTCAGTTTGATCCGGCCTTCAACAGATAGGCCGGTATCGCTCTCGACCTTGACCGGGTTGCCATTCTTTAATCCCATTTTATTACCAATTTCGGTATTGATCGCGATGGTATAGGAAAACGGATCAAGCTGGGCAGCTTCGTCGAGCCACGGATTTTCCATCGTGAAGCTATTGGTATGAATGGTATCGCGGTAATAAAAAGCATAAAGATCAAAGTCAGTGTCGGTGCATTCATGCGACAGACAGGGCAACCATTCCGGCAAGGGGTCGTAATGCTCCGGCGGTAAATCGAGGCCCCGAGGTGCTGCTATGGCATTGGCTTTTTCCCATAAATCGCTCATCCATTCGAGATAGATTGGCACCCGGACATCGACAAAAGGTCGCCAATAGACTTCTTCAGGTTTCTTCGACCAGCTGAGGACACCATTTTTCTTAAACCACTCAAGCCCTTTTTCAGGCCCAAATTTATCTTTCAAATCGGCATCGCAGATCTCGACGTAAGGGTATTTTTGATCGCGTTCAAGATTATAAGGTGGCCTGATGTCAAGCAGCGCGTTTAGCGCCGTATTCATGTCCGGCAAAAAGCCAACCCGCTCGGCCATTTCCATCAATACATCGGCGAACAGACGTTCTTCTTTCTCGGGCCCGACGACGGGCTGACGAACCGGCCAGCTCCATTTTCCCATGCCTGCGGGATGGCTGAATATAAAGGGGAAATTAGATCTCGAATCATAGGTCTGCAGGTAATCACAATCGGGCAGAACGATATCCGAGAACATCGTCGTCTCGTGCAAATTAATATCAAAAGAGGCGATGAATTTGAACTTTTTCAAAGAATCAGCAACCGCTGCTTTATTGCCCATGCTCATCAGCACATTGGTGCCGAAGTTAAGCATCACTTCGGGGCGGTAAGGCAGGTCGAACTTCTCCCACCACTCATCCTGATCAGATGAATTAAGGATGGCGGAAAGCATGCTCATCGGGAATAAATCCTGTAGGCCGAGCCGTTCGGGATGGGCCGGCTCACTTATCGGATAGGGTTTATGAGGCCCCATCCAGGAGCCGGTAATCATCAAACCGTCTTCAGCGGGTGTCGGCGCATAGGCGACGCGGCCGGTTTCGGGATAACCATGACACACCGGATTGAAGCCCAGGCAACCACCCGCTACATCGGCCGAACCAACCAACTGATTCAACAAATCGATGGCAAACATGTTGTAAGTCGAGTTTTTATGACCCTGCGAACCCCTAAAAGCGATAGCGGCAGCCGGGCGATACGGTACCGTAACACCGTCAATGACGATGGTGCTGCCAATCCGGGCCTCGGTGGCAAATTCAGTCGCCAGCCGCCGTATATTGTCGGTCGGGATGGTTGTGATTTCCGCGGCGCGCTCCGGCGTATAGGATTTGAGATGCTCGCCGAGCAGGGCAAAAGCCGGCTGACAGGCTACACCGCCGACATTGTATTCCCCACCAAGCGCCATCATCTCCGGATCGGCATCGTCAAAAGTCCGTGCCGATTTCGAGCTTTCATCCCAGATCAGCGGCTTATTGTTCACGTTATCCCGAACATAGCGTTTGTCTGGACCGATCAAATAGGGCGCATTGGTCTTGGCCTTCAAATAGGGCTTATCGATAACGCCCAATTCGTTGATCATGATATTTGCCATCGCCAAAGCCAGAGCCGCGTCAGTACCGACCCGGATTGGCACCCATTCTGTTGCCTTGGCGGAAGCAAAATTCGACATCGGATCGATAACCACCATTTTCATGCCACGGTCTCTGGCATCTGCCGCCTGCTGCATGTTGGTGGTTGAAACGTGGCCAGCACCGTGGCCCTTGGAAGCACCAAAATACATGGCGTAATTACAATGTTCGAAATCCGGCACGATCGACCACGAGGCATGCATAATGCCGCTGATCAAATGAGCGCCATTACCGCAATGCAAACCGCCACCGCCAGCACCGCCATTGCGTGAGCCAAAGCTCGACGTAAAGGCAAAACACGGCATCATGCTCGATTGCACGGTGGTGGTCCGCTGAAATACCAGCTTACGGGGATCATCGTCACGCACTCGCTTCAAATGGGTGCAAATTTCATCAAGCGCCTCTTGCCAGGAGATTTCCTGCCAGCCCGGATCAACATCAAGACCTTTTTCCGGATTGGTGCGGCGTAACGGCATTTTGACCCGGCCAGGGTTATAATGGGTCATCAAGCCGCTGATGCCCTTGCCGCAGAGCCGCCCATTGCCAACCGCTGAATCAGGATTACCTTCGATTTTTACGATAACGCCATCAACCCGGTGGGCCCGGATCGAGCATGAGCCGTAACACAGACTGCATGATGTCGGCACCCAGACATCCTGTTCGCTGGTATTCGGTTCAGATATATCCATCTTGCTCCACTCCACTATGCTGACTATAGCACATCTTGACGAATAAGCGTCTGAACGATCGCCATGGCAGTCAAGTATTGAGCCATATTTTCACCCCTCATTGATACGGTACGCCAATTCACTTCATTGTTTAATTTGATAATTTATATATATGATATTCATGAAATAAATACCGTTCTACACGAAAATACTAATGAAAGTTAGCGTAAGCAACTTGGAAACAGGCTAGAAGTTTCCAGCGATGTGCTCGATTTCTCGGCGAAACCACTTGTGTTTGAGATCATTATCATGGCGGACGAGCCACGCCATTTTACCGTCAAGTATTCCCGTATCGACCGGTACCGGTAGAACTACCAGATCATAATCTTCCTGCAGAACATCACAAACACGCTGGGTAAAAACGCCGATCATGTCGCTGCGTCTCAACATTTGAGGCACCATGGCGAAATTGGAAACTGAGACGGCAATGCGCCGGGAGAGATTAAGTTCAGCCAATTTCCGATCAAAAAGCCCCTTTCGTGCCCCTTTGGAATCGACCAATATGTGCGGAAAAGACAAAAAGGCGTCGGTATCAAATTTTTTCCCCATTTTGACCGCCGGATGATCTTTTCTGACCAGGCAAATAAATTTTCCTTGGAGAATAGTTTGAACATGGATCGGCGCCTTCGGTACGGGCGCCGGGTCGAGCGCCAAATCGATGCGGCCCTGGATTAAAGAGTCAATCGCTTTCTCCTGTCCCTCGGTATTAACGTGGAGTTCCATATTTGGCGCATATTGCGCCATTCTCTCATAAAGCCGGGGGATGATCGGTAGGCTCAGATTATCGGGCGCGCCGATACTAAATACACCGATGGCACTGGCGGGATCGAAGGTTGACGCATCGGCCAGGCAGTTTTCAATTGACCGGATGATATCCCGCACCGGCTGGCGCATGGTTTCCGCCCGCGCTGTCAAATCCAACCCGCCGTTGCCCCGTACCAGCAAAGGATCGTCCAGCATACCACGCAGCCGGTTCAGCGCGTTGCTGACGCCCGGCTGGCTCCTTCCCAACCGTTCACTGGCCTTGGTGACATTGCGTTCCTCGAGCAAAATATCGAGAACTTTCAATAAATTCAGATCAACTTTTGCTAAATTCATAAGCCTTCCCTCACATAACGGTATTCATTTCATGAATATAAAGTATATGAATTATCAAATTCAACAATGAACTTAATTGGCGTACCGTAATTGGATAGGAGTAGTCGATTTACTCAATTATCAGGGTGGCTACGCCGAATGTTTTGTTCAAGTTGGCGCCATCCGTTTGCGCTGTATTGCTTATCAATCCTTACGCGCGAAGGCTGGCGACAAGATCTGGTTAAGCGTTGATCCACAACACTGTGTCATTTTTTCAGGGAATATATAATCAATGGCAGGACTACCAAACTACTCAATACTTAATCCGATGATGAGTCGGCTACCGGATGGTGAGCGCCAGGCTCTGCAAAGTGAACGCCTCGTCACCATGGTCAACTACGTTTATGACAATGCGCCGTTTTGGCGGGCCAAGTTCGACGCTGCGGGCGTAACACCTGGAGACATTAAAGGTATTGAGGATCTGCCAAAAATCCCCTTTTGCACCAAGGCAGAATTGCTGGCCGATCAGGAGGCGCACCCGCCTTATGGTGCCTATACCTGCACCGAGCAGAGGCAATGGGCTCGGTTGATAACGACATCAGGAACCACGGGACAACCATTACGCCGGGTATTTTCGCAACGTGATTGGGATTATATTCTCGACCGCTTTCAACGCGCGCCGCATATGGGGCCCGGTGATATATCAATCATATTGGGGCCGATTGATGGCCTGATGGGACCGACCGCGGCTTATGAGAGCGGTATACGAATGGGTGCGATAATGGTGCTCGCCGGGATGTACGATTCAAAGTCCAAGATTAAGCTAATCCAGGATTTGAAACCGGTCACCATCAGCAGCACGGCGTCTTACTTACTGCGTTTACTGGAAGTGGCTGAAGAAATGGGCGTAGATGCCCGGCAATTAGGCTTGCGCGGCATCGCCTCGGTGGGTGAACCAGGCGCTGCCATTCCGGCTACCCGAAAACGCCTTGCAGAAGGCTGGAATGCCAATGTTATTGACGGTTTTGGCATGACTGAGCTGTTTCCACTTGGCGGTAATTGCCCGGGCAATACAGCGCTTCATATTGCCGCCGATATGGCGATCACTGAGATCATTGACCCCGAAACCGGCGAACAATTGCCCCCAGGTGAGGAAGGTGAAGTTGTCTTTACAAATTTGGTCGGCGATACCCAACCTTTGCTGCGCTACCGGAGCCGTGACATTTCCAGGATTACCGCAGGAGAGCCCTGCCCAGCTTGCGGTCACACGGGTCCACGGCTGGAAGGCTCCATCATCGGCCGGGTAGATGACATGATTTGGTTTCGGGGTGCCAATATTTTCCCATCAGCCATCGAGGAGGCGGTTCGCAGTTTCGACGAACTCAGCCATGAATATCAGATCGTTGTCGATGGTGACGGCACCTTGCCAACGATGACAATTAATCTGGAAGCCTGCAATGGCATCTCCGGGAAGGTTGCTGCCGATCTTCAAGTAAGGGCAGCAGCGGCGATCAAAAGCGCCATTCGCGTCAACGCCGAAGTTAGTCTGGTGGAGGCCGGCTCCCTGCCCCGTGATGATGACGGCAACAAAATTCGCCGGGTGATAGATAACCGGACAGATTCAGATAGGGGATAAAGATAGGGGAAAAATCTCTCCCCTTAACTCCGCCAGAAACCTTCTTTGTCGATGCGGTGCAACGCGTCCAGTTCATCTTTGGTTGGCGCCGGGGTTTCCCCGAGATCGGGTGTGCTTTTCAATTCCCAGCTGGTGTTTTCGATGACTTCCTCGACCGTATGGCCGGGATGGACCGATGCCAGATGAAGTTCATTTTCAGGACCATGCGGTCTCAGGATCGCCCTATCCGTAATAACCACTGATGGGCCTCCACCAGGCAAGCCGGCTTTTTTGCGGGCGTCGCCTCCGGTCAAATATCCTGGCGAAGTAATAAAATCTACTTTCTCAACCAGCCGGTGTTTTTGATGGTTAATGATAACAATGAGACGCTCAGCCATCGCCGCGATATCAGGGGCCCCACCCGAGCCCGGCAATTTGGTCGTCGGATTCTCAAAGTCACCAATATAAGATGTGTTAATATTGGCGAAGCGGTCAATCTCGGCACCGCCAATAAAACCTGCATGCACGCGCCCTCCACTTAGCAATCCCATGATCTGAATTAGCCCGGTGGTCCAGGCAGCGCCCAATTGGTTGGGGCCGTCACACATGGTGTAGAGCATATCCTCGGCCGGCTCATAGCGTGCGACTCCGCTTTCAAACAACCCAACCGCATTTGGTGCATGGGTTAGGCGGGCAACACCATAAGCCGTGATCGGCAGCCGCATACCGACAAAAATCCGCTCACCATCATTGATCTGGCGTGCTGCCGCAATGATCATAAGTTCCTGGGTCGAGTATTCATGCATGATGCTCTCTCCCCTCAATCCGTCGCATAGTTGGCGGGCGCCGAAAAAGCTTCGCCTTCAACACGAAGTTCTTCCAATTCGCCGCCGAGTTTGGTGCGATAGGCATCATGATCCGGCAGATCGCGCACCCATTCACCAACCCAGCGTTTGAAGCCATCGGGCTCGCGGGTTTCTTGATGGTAGTGATGAAAAAAGGCATTGTCCCTTTTCCACCTGCCAATCAAAGGCGATGGATGGCTCGCCGCCGGAATATGGCAAACAGCATTGACACCAAAGCCTGGTATCAAGACCCGGCTGGGATCGGAGGCAATAACTTCTGGTTCAACAATTTCATCGGCCAACACAATGATTTTCTCAGATGCGATCGAGGCTTCCTGGGTTAGACCGGTGGACCCCCAAATATGGGAATTGCCGGCCCGATCAGCGCGCTGGACAACCAAAAAGGCAACATCCGGTTTCAGCGCCGGCACCAATGCAACAGGGTCCGGCTCATCAACAAACGGATTTTCCGCCAATTTTATTTGCGGGTTGGACTTGATAATATCAGAACCAAGAATGGATTTAACTGGCACATAAGGCAGCCCATAGGCGCCGGCAAAAAAGGCCATGCCAATAGTGAAATTTGAATAGTCATGTACTTTGATCGGATGAGGTTCTCCATGCTCGGTAGCGCGGCGGAAATTATGCCCCATACCGCCTGACACATTACCAACCCAGGCACCGGTAACTTCGGCCACACAACCTGTGCCGATCATCATATCGGTTGAAATATCGGAGATTGGCGCGACAACATTGAGATCGCACTTGCCTTGACGGATCAGCTCATGAGTAGCCGCAAATGGGATGGCATTTTCCAGCGCCGCACCGAGTACGATGCTTGCACCATCCGGCACTAATTCTTTAATCGCATCCGAAATACTGCATAATTTATCGCCGTTAATTGTTCAGTCTCCCAGGTGACTTCTGTTTTCGTTATTGAGCCGCCAAACAACTAGCAAATTCACCAGCAAATGACAAATTGGAAATGACTGGCAATAAAATTGGCAAAAAATAGGCGGGGAAAATTCCCGCCTAATTCTTTAAGTTGATGGCCTATCAAAGCGACATCTTCCTCCTCGCTTGCAGGACCATCATTCGACGTATCCTGACGAATATTAGAGAGGAACAGCTGCATAGCGCTTGCCAGCATCGTTGATTGCTAGAACAACTCATCGACCTGTCTTTGTTGCAGTCTCTCCCCGAGTTTCAGCAACTTTTCCCCGACGATGCGGCTTGCCAATAAGCCATGTGCTGTTAAATTTTCCATCGGTAGAGCCGCCCTTGCTCTTCCTTCTTTGAATCACACACGGGTTAACAAAGATTCACTAGACTTTTGCAACAGGTCTAATAACTCCTGATAGGTTATTTCTGAACTAAAATAAGTCGATTCCAATCACCATTTAGATTAGTCTCAAAACTAGGTAGTCCAAATACCTAGCGTCTTGCGCCTTATTCCGAGAGATAATATGCTTAGTAAGGTAACTAAGATTGTAATGGCCACACTGTTGGCTATTTTTATTGGAAGCGATTTTTGGGTAAGGAATTTTATAATAACATTTAAATAGGCTAAGGGGATAAATGATATGGTGCGCCACCCACCTACACTCGATCAAATTGATGAAACACCTGAAGAGGTGTTTGAGCAGTATGGCATAACTAAAGAGGAGTACCGAATACGCCAGACAAACAGGCTAGCCCGTGACAATACTGCACCAAAAGTAGGTGAACCGGCCCCTAATTTTAAGTTAGAAAAACTTACAGAAAACGGAAGCCGTACCGGAGAACATTGTTCGCTGAGTGATCTCCGTGGTAAACCAGTAACCTTGGTATTTGGCTCTTACACCTGACCGCCTTTTCGTCATGAGGCCGTGCGCCTTAACGAAATTTACGAAAAATATCGAGATCATATTAACTTCCTTTGCGTCTACATTAAGGAAGCTCATCCGACCGACGGGTGGTTGGGACGTTATAATCAGCAAGAGGGTATTCTACACGCCCAACCCAATAGTTTGAATGAGAGAGCTGAGATTGCTGAGGTTTGCATTCTTAAGTTGAATCTGAAGATGCCTATGGTGTTGGATGATATGACCAATTTTGCTGAAGAGTCTTATAAAGCTCTTCCAGATCGGTTTTATATAGTGGATGCGGAGGGAAAAGTCGCTTGGCGCGGCGAGGCTGGACCATGGGGATTTGACATCGATGTGTGGGAACGCTCTATTCTGGATTGCATCCGTTAAACATTCTGCAGGTTGGTATTAGTTAGGTAGCGTCAGCATTATCTAAGTTCTTTTTCGTAAATACCGCGCACTGGTTGGCGTCAATCGTTAACCACGTTTGAGCGCCGGGCGTTGCTTCTGTTACCCCGCCCACCACCGATCGCAGTAGCAACGAACCGACGCGAACAAAAAATTCACTTTGCCCTCCTTGGAAGTCTATGCGTTCGATTTTACCCTCTAAAACATTGGTTAAATCAAGAGGCTGATTCTGATTAACCCGGATGTTTTCAGGTCTAACAACTATTTCGACAATCTCTCCAGTTTTGAATTGATCTGGAAGAGATAACTGTAATTGCCCTACCTCGTCATTAAGTTTTAGATACCCAATTCCGTTGGAAGATTGTTTCAAAACAGCTGCTGTGATGAAGTTAGCATTTCCCAAAAATGCCGCCACAAAATTGCCATTCGGTTGGTTATATACTTCGCGTGGAGTGCCTTCTTGAACGATTAATCCTTCTGACATCACGGCAATACGATCCGACATTGAAAGAGCTTCAGACTGATCATGTGTCACATATAAAGTTGTAATTGCTATCCGCGAGACCATGTCTTCAAGTTCGATACGCATTTGTTCGCGTAGTTTTGCATCCAGGTTTGAAAGGGGTTCATCCAAGAGCAGTAGCTTAGGGCGATGAATGAGCGCGCGAGCCAACGCCACTCGCTGCTGCTGGCCTCCGGAAAGCTTGGTCGACGGACGGTGAGCTAAATCTTCCATTCCCACCAGCGATAATGCTTCTATAACTCTATCTTCAATTTCTGTTTTTGACTGTCGGCGGCGGCGTACTTTTAAAGGGTAACCAACATTATCGAAAACATCGAGGTGAGGCCAAATGGCATAGGACTGAAAAACCATGCCGATATCCCGTTCGTGAGTAGGGATGAACATTCTTCTACTCGGATCGGCGACCAAACGTCCCTCGATTTTAATTTGTCCATCATCAGGTTTCTCTAGACCTGCGATGCAACGAAGTGTCGTCGTTTTGCCGCAACCACTCGGCCCTAACAAAGTATAGAATTCCCCTTCGCTAATCTTGAAGTCAACGCCTTTTACGGCCTGTGCAGGGCCTTCTGATGTTTGGAATGTCTTAGTCAATCCTGTGACAGTAAGCATCGGATTATCTCATATCTTCCTTGGGTAAAAATATTTTGCGCATAAAAAATATAACCGGAATAACGAGTGCCATAATCAACGTGGCGACAGCGGCCGACTTGGCCGCCTCTCCGTTTTCAAATAAGCGCCACAAGATCACACTCAATACCATGTTTTCCTCACTCTGTAGGATTAAGGGTACAGTAAACTCCCTAAATCCAACAATGAATAGAAGGATAAAGCTGGCCATCAGAGATGGCCCCATTAATGGCAATACCACACGGCGTATGGTGGTGAGCCAGGAGCCTCCTGATGCGTAAGAAGCTTCTTCCAGTTCACGGTGGAGTTGCATCAAGCCAGCTCGGCTAAGGCGGGTGGTGACAGCCAGCCGATAACAGTAAGCCAAAACCAAAACCCATACCGTGCCGTAGATGCCGATCGGTATGCTCAGATACAATATCATCGCAGCGAAACCGGCAATTACAGATGGAATACCTATGGAAACAAAGCTAAAGAAGTCCAATATATTTCTACCCCACATTTTAGAACGAAC
>CAJWIB010000041.1 GCA_913041095.1 uncultured Rhodospirillaceae bacterium
ATGGTCGCGACAGCAGAATGGGTTAACCAAGTCGGCCATTTTATCGTGCCCTATTTTCCGTATTGGTATGGAAATAAATGGCTGTAACAGATTGCTGATATGGTTGATCGTAAATATGGTGTGCCGGTCGGTATTTGTCCGATGGATGAATTAATAGGTAAAACACATCGATTGTGGGACCTTCCATTTTGGATATTTTTTTCAACCGTCTGCTCGTCAAACGGGTGAATTCTATGAAACAGATTATTGAACTAACATGCCAAGAAAACCCAATAGCAAAAGGCCAGGCAATCGAATTACTGCATGAAAAAATTGATGAAATATTAATCAAAATCGAAGCTGAATTATCGCCCGAGGAGCTTACCGCCCATCAGCTCAGTTTTTCCGATCAGACCGAAGTCAAAGACGAAATCTATGCAAAGGCACTTGCCCGGGCTCAAAGCCATTTGGAAGAAATGATGTCGCAGATTATTCAAATGAAAACTCAGCATCTCCTTAAACTAAAACAAAAAATGATTGAAAATACGATAAAAAACTAGGGTGATTTAATATGCTACCGGGTGAGGCGCGATGTGAGGTTTTCCCATACCCGGTCCATTGCCAGACCGCTAAAGAATAACTCAGTGCATTTCTCACTCTCGCCCGGTGTCAGATAGCGGACATCGCCGAGCGGCATTGACTGAAGTTGCAGGGTAGCTGATATCTGCAGATATACCGCGATCAAGGTCGCCCCTTTGATATCCGGTCCGGTAACCGAACAGCCGTGCCCGCGCATCAGTATAACACTACTGTCACCCAAACATTTGGCCAGATCACGGCCTTGATCCATATTGCGCACCAGCAAATCAGTGTCGCCGAAATTATCATGAATATCCCAGATTGGAATATCCCGACCAATCGCTGCACCAGTGTGAATAATCGGTTGCAGCTGGGTGCCGGTGACGCCAAATGGAATGACTGAAAGCGAGTGATTGTGGACAACGGACTGCACTTCCGGCCGGGCTTCCATGATGGCGCCATGGATAAACCGCTCGCCATAGGGTGTTAGCGTCGAGCCATCAACGCTGTTACCTTCAAGATCAAACTCCATGATATCATCACGGCTGACAAGCTCCGGCGCGCGCGAGCACGATATGAAAAAATGATTGAGGTTATCGGGGTTGCGGATACTGATGTGACCGAAAGAATCAACCACATTTTCATTGGCGAGAACATGATTGGCAACCACCAGTTCGTTCAGCAGGTCTTCGAGTTTAACGCTCATCTTAAGAAATTATCCCTTTTTGCTTTGTTATCTAAATCCGTTAGAAATAATAATCACAGCGGCTACAGCTTAATTGTGCTGATGAAATTTCATGTGCCAGCGCCAGGCATCTTCGATTTGAATATCAATCCCCGAAAGCTGAGGGGTCCAGCCAAGTGTTTTATTTGCCAGTGTTGAATCGCTGATCAGTTGCGCAGGATCACCCGACCGCCGGGTGGATTCTACCATCTCAATATTACGGCCGGTAATTTTTTTTGCCGCCATAATAACTTCACGCACCGAGAAACCTTGGTTATTGCCGAGATTTAGAAATTGGGTGTCACCTCCAGCCAACAGGTAATTCAGGGCGAGAACATGTGCTTCAGCTAAATCAGTGACATGAATATAATCCCGAATACAGGTTCCATCCGGCGTGTCATAATCAGTGCCGAAAACGTAAATTTGGTCGCGCCGTTCTGCCGCAACATCAAGCACGAGCGGAATAAGGTGGTGTTCAGGGTCGTGGGCCTCGCCGATCTCGCCTTCCGGATCGGCTCCCGCCGCATTAAAATACCGCAGCGCCACAAAGCGCAGGCCATAGGCCAACTCATAATCCATCATCATGCGCTCAGCGGTAAGTTTGCTCACGCCATACGGATTAATTGGCGCTTGGCGCTGGCTCTCATCGATCGGCACACTTTCGGGTGTCCCATAGGTCGCACAGGTGCTGGAAAAGACCAACCTCTGGACGTCATGCTGGTGCATAATATCCAGTAAACTCATGGTGCCAATGACATTGTTATGGTAATAAATATCGGGGTTTTCGACTGATTCTCCGACATAGGCCTTGGCGGCAAAATGCACCACCGCGACAGGATTATGGCGCTCAAATATCTGGCTTAGCTTGTCACCATCGCGGATATCGCATTCTTCCAATTCACCCCACTGCACAGCCCAGCGAAAGCCAGTTGAAAGATTATCGACGACAACCGGCGTAAATCCGGAATTTGCCAGCATCTTGCAGGCGTGACTGCCGATATAACCGGCGCCTCCAGTGACTATTATTTTTTGTATTGCAGTCAAAAATCCTAATCCGCTTTTTCTATCCGCACCATACGTCCTTTATATGAGGAAAAAATTGAGAAAAACAATTATTTTCAAAGGACAACAAGATTCTTAATTGAAATATCAAGCCTTGGATATTAATGCCTTCACCTGTTCAATAATAAATAGAGGGAGCTTCACAGTTTCCATCCATAGTGCAGAGCCACTCTCTTGAATAAAAGCTAAAGTTTTTGAAATGGTATAAATTGCCAATATCAATTCGATGATCAGCAATGCGGCAACTACTCCTGGCGTACCTATTGAAGCCGCGAGCGGGTATGCGATGCCAAGCATCAGTGCATTGGTTACAGAATAAACAACGGCTAATCCTTGATGGTGATTTGTGCCATAGTGGACATTAAGACTGCTCCACCACAAAGTATTTACAAAAACCATCCCCAGCAGCAAATAAAATAAATCAAAATCCATTATTACCCGTCCACCTGCCCACTTTCAACAATAGGCGATGACGGGGGACAAGATATTAGAGGCGTTATCTGTTACTAGATAAATTTCTCTCATCCGCATTTCTTAAAGGCGACGCGGGGTGACCCAATTGTTTCTGGGTGCCACCCGCAATACTCCTTCATAGCCCTCGGCGGGTTTAACTCTTCCGCCAGCTAAGCTTGTCGCCCCATTTATCCAGGGTCTTGGCAACAATTTCTGGATCGTCAACGAGGCGCGGCGACTTTTCACCCCAGAACTCGTATTCTTCAGTGCACAAGGTGGCGTCGATACCCATCTGGGTCTGCCAGCCTTTCTCGCGGAGAGAGACTGCCGGGTCGAGCCATTGGCCGGCGCGGCGGGGACTGATGGTAACATCCCGGTCAGCGCGGACGTTGGTGGACAGTGCCCAATGCACATCGGTGTAGTCCCAAATATCGACATCCTTATCAACAATAATAACGTGTTTATAGCGGGAATAGGTGCCGCCCCAAACCGCATCCATGACCTGCTGCGGGTGTCCTGGGAACAATTTGTCGATCTTAACGATGGCCTCGAAACAGACATTGCAGCGCATATCGAGAACGCCCGGCACCAGGCTTTTGACGGTCTTGAAGGCTTCGGCTTGAGAAGATTTGCCATTAACCAGAGTGCTGTCCGAAGGTTCCCACTGTTCGCGGGCACCCAGGAAGATCGGCTTCTTGCGATGGGTGATCCGCCTGACTTCGAACGCCGGATTGGAGCGGGCCTCGCCGTAATAACCGGTATATTCGCCGAATCCGCCTTCAATTTCCCGGTGATGGGGTTTGATAACGCCTTCAAAAACAAATTCGCTGGTTGCCGGTACCGGGATGCCGTCGGCGCCGCTGGCCACCATGTCGATTGCTTCACCGCGCAGTGCACCGCCGATATGAAATTCGTCGATACCGGGAGGGGTGCGGGTCGCGCCCATAATGAAGACAACGGGATCATACCCGGTCACCACCGCCATCGGCATTTCCTCGTCGGCGTGCTCATATTCCATATAGTGCTGGCGGCCGTGGGTGTATTCTGGTGCACCCCAGCCAAGGGTATTATTAGATAAAGTATGCATCCGGTAAATACCAGCATTGAGAACCCCGTCATTGCGGCCACGAGTAATAGAAATACCCAGCGTGCCAGGAAATTCTCCGGCGTCAAATTGATGCCAAACCGTGTTGCAGATTTTGTGCAGATCAATATCGTCGCCTTCGATGACTTCTTCCTGGCAGGGTCCGCTATCGACCATGCGTGGGGGGATGAATTCTTCAGTTCGCCTGATCCATTCCTCGTTGTAATCGCTCCATTTGTCGATGCCGAGGGAAAACAGATAGCGCTCATCGGTGCCTAAGAGATTGGCCACCATGGGAAAGTCTGCTCCCTTGATATTTTCAAATAACAGCGCCGGACCGCGATCTTGGAGACCAATCCGGGTGAGGCCGTTAATCTCCCAAGCAGGATCAACCTCTTCACTGATGCGGACTAGTTCACCACGTTCTTCGAGGGCATCCATAAATTCCCTCATATCTTGCCAATTTGCTTTACCCATTGTTTTGGTTTCTCCTGTTTGAATCGTTGGGGCGGGGATCGCTTCCGAATCAGTTGCATTGACGTTGCTGGTTTCGATACGCTGGCGAAAATTTTTAGCGAATTCTTCACCCAGGCTTTTGGCTTTCTTTTTCATCACGCCGAAACCAAATTTTCCGAGCCGGCCGGTGATCGAAACCTCTGAACTGTAATAGACTTCCGTGCCATCACTTGACGGCGATAATCTCAATATATTGTGGGCCGTAACTTTGCTAGCCTTCGAACCTTCTTCCCCTCGGGTGACTGATAAGACTTCAGAGGGGGGTGTTTCCTTGGTTACTTTGACTTCAAAATTAAACGCTGCTTTGATCGGGCCGACGGCAACTTTAACCTTGGCTTTATATTTATCTGGGCCAACAACTTCAATGTCGCTGAGGCCCGGTACACAGGGTCCGACCTCTACCGGATCTGTGATAAACCGCCAAACAGTTTCGGGCGTTTCCGGCACATTAAAAGTTTCTTCGATTTTCATTTCAACCCATGTGAAACTCAGATTTTTTTATTTGCTTTGACTTTCTGCCCTTTGCCTAACTATATATCTGAAGTGGTTAACGTTGACAGAGTAAGAAAACTCTGTCAATAAAGAATGGCGTTCTTTTATAAAAAAATACGGTTTTGATCAATATATGAAACCGATAATAATAACTAAAACCGAAAAATCCAGATCGCTGTTCGGCGGACACGATTGAACTAATCAATTGACTGTCGATGCAGTGGGGAGGCAGACAGATGACCGAAGCCGGGTATTTTGACCCCGTTTCCGTTGATGAGGTGGTAGCTTTGCTGGCCGCGGACGACGAGGCTAAATGTGTCGCCGGTGGGGCCAGTCTTGTGGCGATGATGAATGCGCGTCTGGTTGAGCCGTCCCGGCTGGTCAGTTTGCGCCATGTTGAAGAATTGAAAAAAATTGAAACAGCCGAAGATGGCTGGCTGCAAATCGGCGCCTTGGTCCGTCATTGTGACGTCGCCATCGCCGACGAGCTCGCCGACGGCAATCAAATTCTAAGCCAGGCCGCCAGTTTGATAGCCAATCCAGTTATCCGTGATATGGGAACGATTGGCGGTTCGGTTGGTCATTTTGATCCCGCTGCGGATTATCCGGTTGCTTTGTCAGCACTTGGTGCTGAAATCGAGATTGCTAGTGAAAAAGGCCGTCGCCGCATCCCGGTCAGTAATTTTTTTGTTGATTGGTACGAGACCGCGCTGGAACCGGGTGATCTGATAACTTGCATCCGAGTGCCACCACCACCCACAGGCAGCACCGGTATTTATGAAAAGCTCGCCAAGGTAAAAGGTGATTTGGGGATCGCCATGGTCGCTGTGATAATGGCGATGCAGGGTGATGCGGTCAGTCATTTGGCCGTCAGTGTCGGTGGCTGCGGCCCGAAGCCGATCCGCTTGCCCGAAGCGGAACAAGCTTTGATCGGCGGCAGTATTGATGAAGCCGCAATTCAGGATCTCGTCGGCAAACTGTCAACGGCAAGCGATCCGGTGGATGATGTCCGTGCTTCGGCGGCTTACCGCAAGCTATTAATCCCGCGTCTGGTTGCCCAGGCAATCGGCCAAGCTAAAGTAAATTTGAGAGACGGATCTTGAGTTTGGGCGAAACCATATCCCTAAATCTCAACGGTGAGGTTCGTGAGGCCAAAGCTGGCCTAACCACCACATTGCTTGAAGTTATCCGCGATCAATTAGGGCTGACGGGAGCCAAGAAAGGCTGTAACCAAGGGGTCTGTGGCGCCTGTACGGTGTCGATTGACGGTAAGTTAGCGCGCGCCTGTCTGTCACTGGCGGTCAATAGTGTGGGCCGGGAGATAACCACCAACGAAGGTTTAACCGAGGATGGTGAACCGTCGGCCCTGCAACAATCCTTTATCGACAATGGTGCCGTCCAATGCGGCTTCTGCACCTCCGGCATGATCGTATCTTCCCATGCTCTGTTGCAAGACATTCCAAACCCAAGCATTGACGAAGTCCGTGATGGCTTGTCGGGCAATGTATGCCGTTGTTCCGGCTACCGGAAAATCATCGACGCCGTCCGCGGCGTGGCGAGAGGTTGAGCTATGGTAGCGGAAAAAACCACTAATGAAATGTATCAGGTTGGCAAATCCATTCCCAAGGTTGATGCTCGGGAAAAAGTGCTGGGCCGGGCGCAATACATTGCTGAGCTCACTCGGCCAAACATGCTTTTTGGGGCGATGCTACAAAGTCCCTATGCCCATGCGCGGATAATTGCTTACGACACCACGGCGGCTGAAAAAGTTACCGGCGTCAAATGCGTACTCACGGGTGATGATTTTGAAGACCATAAAATGGGACCATTCATCAAAGACGAGGGTGCCATCGCCAAAGGAAAAGTCCGTTATATGGGTGAGCCGGTCGCCTGTGTCGCGGCCGAGGATGAAGAAACAGCCCGCGCTGCAGCACTTTTGATCAATGTCGAATATGAAGAGCTGCCGACCGTGCTGTCGCCGGAAGCGGCGCTTGAGGCGGGTGCAGCGGTGTTGCACGAAGACCTTGCAGATTATTTCAAGGTGTTCGAAGCTATCGCTGAAAATAATTTGATGTCTTACACGGAAATCTCCGAAGGCGATGTCGATAAAGCCTGGGACGAATGTGATCTGATTGTTGAGAACGTTTACGAGACCCAGGCGCAAAACCATCTGTCGCTGGAGCCTTGCGGCGCCTTGGCCGAGGTTGAACCGGATGGTCTCATCAATCTGTGGTCAGCTAATCAATCAGTGTTCCGGGTGCAGGCTAATGTCTGCGAGTGCTTAGGTCTGCCAATGTCGCGGGTGCGCTCGATGACGCCTAAAGTCGGCGCTGGGTTTGGCAATAAAATGGAAGCGCATATCCAGCCGCTCTGTGTCGCGCTGGCACTGGCGACCAAGCGGCCGGTCAAAATGATCCTGTCGCGGGAAGAGGATTTTGAAACTGTTCGCGCCCGTCATCCGTTCAAGATTCGCTGCAAAACCGGGGTCAAAAAGGACGGCACCTTTGTTGCCCGGGAAGTTGAGCTATTATTGGATGGCGGAGCTTTTGCTGATGATAGTCCAGGCGTGCTTGGCAACGCTACTCTGATGTCGGTGGGGCCGTACCATTTCCCGCACGCCAAAGCCTTCGGTAAGGTTGCTTATACCAACCATTTACGGTTCGCCGCTTTCCGCGGTTTTGGCAATCCCCAAGTGACGTTTGCCGGTGAAGCCCAAATCAATGACATTGCCGACAAACTTGGCATCGACCCAATTGATCTGCGCCTCAAAAATGTACTGGCCAAAGGCCAACAGTGGTTCGGTGGTCAAAAAGTTGACTCTAACGGTATATATGAATGTCTGGAAAAAGTCAGGGTAAGCTCGGACTGGGACAATAAGCGTAAAAATTCCGGTGAGAACGGAATCGGTATTTCGGTTGCCGGGCATATCAGCGGCCTGCTCGCGACCGGCGCAATAGTTCGGATGCTTGAAGACGGCACATTCGTGCTTAACACTGGCGCAACCGATATTGGCCAGGGCTCCGATACCGTGTTGACGCAAATTTGTGCCGAAGCCTTGCAAATCCCCATCGATCGAATTCGCACTGCCACACCGGATACTGATGCCTCACCCTACAATTGGGGCACGACGGCGAGCAGGGTGACTTATACGACCGGCCGTGCCGTGGTCGGTGCCGCCGAAGATGCCGTGCGGCAAATCAAGGATTATGCGGCGATCGTGCTGGAAAGCCTCGCCGATGATTTGGAACTGCGTGAGGGCGGCATGGTCGGCATTAAAGGTGCCAATAAAGAAGTTTCATTTTTCGAGATTGCCGCGATGACCCATTGGGGTGTCGGCGGACCGATTGTCGGGTCTCATACGCTGGTGTTTGACCAATCGACCATTGATCCTAAACGCGCTGTCGCAAAAGGCATGCCCTTTACTAATATTGGTGTTTTCACCTTTGCGGCGATGGTTTCCGAAGTCGCGATCAACCAGGTCACTGGCAAGGCTTCGGCAGAGGGAGCTTGGTATGCTGTTGATGTTGGTCAGGCGATTAATCCGGGACTCGTCGAAGGGCAGATCGATGGCGGTTATGCACAAGGCCTCGGCTATGCATTGTTTGAGGAAATGATCTGGGATGACGGACGCCTCGCCAATCCGACGTTGATGGATTACAAGGTCCCCGGCACAGCGGAAGTCCCCTACGATATTGATACGACAATTGTTGAGCATCCGGAACCGGACGGCCCATTTGGCGCCAAAGGCGTCGGTGAGATTACCTTGGTGACGGTGCCGGCCTCAATTTGTAATGCGATCACTCATGCGAGTGGCGTGCGGCTACGCAAGATGCCGTTTTCGCCGGAACGGGTGTTAAATGGTATAATAGAAAATGAAATTACTTAATAAAATTAAAACAATAGATCTAACAGGAGGAGCACTAAAATGTTAAAACGTTTACTTACTGCATCCCTTGCCCTTGTTGGGATGTTTGGATTATTGGGGCCTGCCCATGCGGCTGACCCGGTAAAAATCGGATTTTCGATTCCAAAAACTGGCTTATTTGCACCGGCTGGCCCATCTCAATTAAATGCCTATTTGGTGTGGCAGAAAATGGTCAACGATAAAGGGGGTCTGGATATTGGCGGCAAGGGCCGCCGTAAAATCGAATTTGTTCAATATGATGACAAGTCCGATCCGGCCCGGGCGGTTAAAATTTATGAAAAATTGATCACCAGTGACAAAGTTGATTTGGTTATGGCGCCCTGGGGCACCCCACACCATTTTGCTATTGCGCCGGTTGTTGAGCGCCATAAGTTTCCGCTGATCGGTAACACCGCGGCGTCGGTTGCGTTGCGTAAAGTGAAGCCGGGTTATCTTTGGTTTACGACGCCAATGATGCCGGACAATCTGGCCAAGGAAATGACCGCCATGCTGAAGTCGCGGAGCGTTAAGTCAGTGGCGATCATGTACAATTTACTGCCATTTGCCTCTGAAAACATTCAGTTCTTAATGCCTGCTCTGGCAAAAGCCGGCATCAAAGTCTTATTTGAAGCCAAATATCCGCCAGATATTAAAGACATGACTGGCATGCTGACCAAGGTTAAAGCCAAAAATCCGGATGCGGTTCTGGTCTACTCATATCCGGGAGATTCAATCCTTTATATGAACCAGGCGCGGGAAGTCGGCATCAATGCCAAAACTCAATATGTCATGGTTGGCCCAGCTATTGGTTTTTTCCGAGGCATGTTTAAAGGCAATCTTGACGGCATCGTTACCATGGCCGCCTGGACTCCGGGCATGAAAAACACGACGGGTTCGCAAGAGTTCTACAATGCTTACAAGAAAATGTTCAAAGGTCACGAACCGGATTATTTGGATTCGGTTGAGGTTTTTGTCTCGTCTCAAATCTTGGAACAAGCCATCGCTAAAGTTGGCTTAGACCGTGAAAAAATCCGCCAAGCCGTTAATACCATGACCTTTGATACGGTCTACGGAAAAATTAAATTTGACGGCGTGCAAAATAGCATTACGCCGGCTGGTTTCGCCCAGATTCAAAAAGGTAAAATTGAAGTGGTATGGCCAAAGCAACGGGCAACGTCTTCAGTTGTCGATAAAGGCGCTTGGGCTAAATAGTAATTGTTATCTATAGTTTGGGTTTCCCGCTCGCGCGGGAAACCCTTTCTTTTTATGATTTGAAATAGAGTTGGCATCTTAACCTTGGATATTCTGCTATCACCTCAATTGTTGGCGGCAGCCCTTATTACCGGGGTGTTGTATGCTCTCATCTCACTGGGCTTAAATCTGATATATGGCACCATGCGCTTGTTAAACGTGGCACATGGCGATCTGGTTATGATCGGCGCCTATGTCGCCTTTATGGCCTTTTCCCTATTTAATGTCGGCCCACTGATTTCAATGTTTGCTGCGGCCATTATTTGTGGCGGCCTAGGCTGGCTGGCCTATAGAAGCGTCCTTCAAAATCTTCTTGCCAACAGTGAAATTCTCGCCCGCTTGGAAGAAAATTCATTGCTGTTGTTCTTCGGTATTTCCGTCGTTGTACAAAATCTGGTCACCCTGTTTTTTACCGCTGACCGGCAAGGCTACGAATATCTCAGTGCCATCGTAGAGATTGCTGATGTGCGGTTGACCGGTGCGCGTCTCGCGGTGCTGGTTGTCGGTTCGGTAATTTCTATCGTTGCGGTCTTGTATCTGCGCTTTAGCCTGTTTGGTCTGGCGATGAACGCACTTATTCAAAATCGGGATGCCAGCGCCGTCGTCGGCATCAATGTAGACCGTGTGCAGATGTACAGTTTGGTTATTGGCTTTGGCATCACCGGCTTGGCCGGTGCTTTAATCAGCGTATTGGAGCCGATCACCCCGGTGATGGGTTTTCCGTATACGATGTCGGCGTTCGTCGTCATTATTTTGGGCGGCCTCGGCAATTTATGGGGTGGCTTTCTCGCCGGCCTGCTATTGGGTTTTCTGGAAATTTTTGGTGTAGCCGTCACCGGACCAGAGTGGCGTTCGGTATTGGTCTACGGCATCTTCATCGGCATTTTGATATTCCGACCGCAAGGCCTACTCGGTCACGGCAGGATCGCCCGATGAGTAACAGCTTTAAATTTATCTGCATTGCAGCCGTCATCATCATACCCGGCAGTTTATCCGGTTTTGCCAGCGAATATATGCTGGGCATCGGCTTTACCCTTTTCATGTATATCGCCTTGGCTCAAAGTTGGATCATTTTGTCTGGTATGACTGGCTATATCTCGCTCGGCCATGTCGTATTTTTTGGCTCCGGCGCTTATGTTTTTGTGCTGATCTGGGGGCTGGTTCCGGTTTGGCTGGGTGTCGCCTTATCAGGTTTGGTGGTCGGCTTCGGCGCCATCATCATCGGCTATCCAGTGTTGCGCGTGCGCGGGCCTTATTTTGTTATTCTGTCTTTTGGTCTGGCGGAGTTGGTGAAAAACCTCGTGCTCATCAATGAAGCGCGGATGTATGTATCTCTGCGTCCAGTTTTTGGCGCCCCCCCTTTGGCCCAATTATATATTGCCATGCTGGTGCTGGCGGTCGGTGCCACCGTTCTGACTTTTTGGATTAGGCGTTCGCGGTTTGGTGCCGGGCTGCGGTCGATCCGGGAAGACGAGTGGGCGGCCGAGACCATCGGGGTGCCGGTGGCGCGTCTCAAGCTAATGGCCTTTGCGCTCTCGGGTGTCGTGCCGGCCATGGTCGGCGCGATTTTCATTATGCGCTCCGGTATTTTTCAGCCCGGCGATGCTTTCAATCCAATTGTCTCTTTCACCATTGTGACGATGGTGATTATCGGCGGCAGCGATGATGCACCAGGACCTTTGCTGGGTGTTGCTTTTCTGGTGATCCTGCAGGAATTGCTATGGGCGAATTGGCCCGAAATTTACATGATTATTTTGGGTGCTCTGCTTATCGGTTTTGTCCTCTTTGCGCCCGGCGGCATATTTAGCTGGCTCTCCAAAAATATTTCAAGGGGCAATAAAAATGCTGCTTGAGATTAATGATGTCAATAAATCTTATGGCGGGCTGGTAGCTTTACAGGACATAACGTTCTCCCTTGAGGGTGGTGAGACGCTTGGCATCATGGGTGCCAATGGTGCCGGAAAGACGACGCTGTTTAGTTTGATCGCCGGCCATGCGAAACCCACCCGTGGGAAAATCATGCTTGCCGGGCAACAGATAGATGGTATGAGGCCGGACCAAATTAGCGCGCTGGGAGTTGCCCGAACCTACCAGATCGTGCGGCCTTTCAGAAATTTAACGGTATTAGAAAACGTTGCCGCTGGAGCGCTCTACGGCTCGCATCAGAAAAAATCGATGACCAGAGCGATCCAGATGGCGCATGAAATTCTAACTGATATCAGGCTTGATGATCGAGCTGATCAACCTGCCGGCAGCCTCACATTAGCCGGCTTCAAGCGCCTGGAATTGGCAAGAGCTTTGGCAACCGGCCCAAAACTCCTGCTGCTTGATGAAGTGATGGCGGGTCTCACACCCAGCGAGGTCAACCAAGCCATCGACATC